>JACQAP010000003.1 GCA_016194905.1 Betaproteobacteria bacterium | reverse complement strand
GGCGGCCCACGAAACAGGCAATGAGGCAGACGAGGACTAGCGCCAGCAACATCGCTGGCGCTCCCCATATCAGAAAACCGGCCTGTCGATTTTTAGGATAAACCGGTCTTGACGTATTAGTCAAGTACTGCGTAATCGCCTTAGTTAGTGCTTTCACGATTGGAAAACCACCCCAACTTTCGGGACAACAGACAAGTAACTCTATAACTACTCAACAGGCATTACGTTTCTCCACTCCCTCTCCGCCCAACGGGGGGAGAGGGCCGGGGTGAGGTGGGCTTCCCTACCATGTCCGCAGGCCGCACCCACTGGTCAAACTGTTCGGCGGTGACATAACCCAGCGCGAGCGCAGCCTCCTTCAGCGTCGAACCTTCCTTGTATGCCTTTTTGGCAATCTCGGCGGCCTTGTCGTAACCGATATGCGGATTCAGCGCGGTCACCAGCATGAGCGACTGGCCCAGCATCTGCTCGATCCGTTCCCTGTCCGGTTCGATGCCGACGGCGCAGTTGTCGTTGAAACTCACCACGCCATCGGCGAGCAATCGCACGCTCTGCAGGAAATTATGGATGATCAGCGGCTTGAACACGTTCAGTTCGAAATTGCCCATTGCGCCGCCGATATTGATCGCGACGTCGTTGCCGAGCACCTGGCAGCAGAGCATGGTCAGCGCTTCGGACTGAGTCGGATTGACCTTGCCCGGCATGATCGAACTGCCGGGCTCGTTCTCGGGAATGCGCAGTTCGCCGATACCGCTGCGGGGGCCGGACGCCAGCCAGCGAATGTCGTTGGCGATCTTCATCAATGAAGCCGCGAGCGTCTTCAGTGCGCCATGCGCATGCACCAGCGCATCGTTGGCGGCGAGCGCTTCGAACTTGTTGCGTGCCGAAACGAAATGCAGTCCCGTGGATTTCGCCAGTTCCTTCGCCACTCGCGCGCCGAACTCCGGATGAGCATTGAGGCCGGTGCCCACCGCGGTGCCGCCGAGCGCGAGTTCGCACAAATGCGTCAGCGATCCCTGCACGTGGGCGATGCCGTGCTCGAGCTGCGAGACATAGCCGGAAAATTCCTGGCCCAGCGTGAGCGGCGTCGCGTCCTGCAGGTGGGTGCGGCCGACCTTGACGATGTCGTCGAATAACTTCGATTTGACGACCAACGTATCCCGCAGCAACTTCAAAGCCGGTACCAGCTTTTCGTTCAGTGCGCCGACCGCCGCGACGTGCATCGCCGTCGGGAACACATCGTTCGACGACTGCCCCTTGTTGACGTCGTCGTTCGGATGCACCAGACGTTTCTGGCCGCGTTCGCCGCCGAGCAGTTCGGAGGCGCGATTGGCCAGCACTTCGTTCATGTTCATGTTGGTCTGGGTACCGGAACCGGTTTGCCAGACCACCAGTGGAAATTCCGCGTCGTGTTTGCCGGCGATGACTTCGTCCGCCGCTTCGACGATGGTCCGGGCTTTTTTTTCGTCCAGAAGGCCGATCTCGGCATTGACCAGGGCGCAGGCGCGCTTGACCCGGGCCAATGCATGAATCAGCTCCGGCGGCATGCGCTCGCCGGAAATGCGGAAATTCTGCAGGCTGCGCTGCGTCTGCGCTCCCCACAGCCTGTCGGCCGGAACCTCGATCTCGCCGAAACTGTCCCGCTCTTTCCGTGTCGCTTCCATCGCTGCAATCTCCAGAAAAGTCAAAATCTCAACGCGGAGGCGCAGAGAGCGCAGAGGTCGCAAAGGAATTCATGATAGAGGGAGAACATGTATTCAAGTTGATATCTCGCCAACTACAGATGGGCAGAGGATTTCCGCAATGCTCAGTCCCAGGGCGCGGACTCACGGACCAACTATACTTCGTTTTTTCTCTGCGACCTCTGTGTTCTCTGCGCCTCTGCGTTGGGTGTAGCGCTTCACCAAGGGATAGGCTTCTTGTCACGGAAGAATCCGCCCGTCGGGCCGCTGTCAGGCAACATGGCCAGCCATACCGCCGTTTCCGCGCCCTTCTCCACGCTGCGACTCGCAGCGGGACCGCCCATGTCGGTGCGCACCCAGCCGGGACACATCGAGTTGACCAGGACATTGTCGCCCGCCGTAGCCGTCGCGACCATACGGGTCAGCGCATTCAACACAGTCTTCGACGTCCGGTACGCCGCGTTGCCATCGCCCATGTCGTCGAGTTGCCCCAATCCGCTGGACAGGTTCACCACCCTTCCATAGCGATGCTTCTGCATCAGTGGCACCACTGCCTGGCACATGCGCAGCGCGCCAAAGAAATTGGTTTCCAGCGTGGTATGGAACACGTCCTCTTTTTCATCCAGAACGCTGGTCGCGGATCTGTCGATCAGGATGCCGGCGTTGTTCACCAGAACATCGACCCTGCCGTGCTCTTTGGCCAGATACCGGGCGAGTGCGGCAACGCTCCTGCGCCTGGTCACGTCGAGTTCATGGCAGAGGACTTCCAGACCTTCCTTCGCCAGCGCCTTTTGCGCCTGTAAGCCCTTCTTCGCATCGCGGCTGGTCAATATCACACGCAGTCCCTTGCCCGCGAGCTGCCTGGATACTTCGAAGCCAATGCCCTTGTTGGCACCGGTTACCAGCGCCAGCCGCTTGTCCGCCTTCGCCATGTCCCTTCACTTCCTTTCTGAGGACGGCCGCCGAACGTGGCCGACCGTCCCGGTCAATAGTCTACCGCGGGGATATTCAGATCAACTCGATGCCATCGAGCTCGGCCGCACATTTGCTGCGAATGATCGATACGAGTTCGAGCACATAAGGTTTCGCCGCCAATGAGCGCGGCACGACCGCGTGCAGTTCACTCCACAGGCCTTTGGGTCCTATGCGCTTGGCCAGTATGTAGTCGTAGTCGACATAGTTCTTCACACCCCAATTGGGCAACGCCGCGATGCCGCGCCGGCTGGCGACGAGTTGAAGGATGGCTATGGTCAGTTCGGCGGTGCGCCGCTGCAAGCGGACGCCCGCCGGGCGCAGAACTTCGCGGATCACGTCGATCCTGTCTTCGGGGACGGGATAGGTGATGAGCGTTTCTCCCGCCAGGTCGGCGGCATCGATCCGCCGTTTGGCGCGCAGGCGATGCTCCACCGGCAGCACGGCGAGTATCTCGAAACGGAACAGCGGCATGGTCCCGAATTCCCGGCCGCGCGGTTTGCCGGAACCGATCACCAGTTCCGCTTTTCCGGTTCGGAGCAGCCCGATGGGATCGCTGTGGAACCCTGCGACCAGATCGACCTCGACTTCCGGCCAGCGCTTGCGGAACTCATCCATGACCGGCATCAGCCAGTCAAAACAGGTATGGCATTCGAGCACGATGCGCAGTTCCCCGCTCATATCGCCTTTCATGCGCTCGAGGTCCCGCTCCGCGTCCACGACAGCGGCCAGCATTTCGCGCGCGAGCTGCAGCAGGCGTTGTCCTGCGGCGGTATAGCGCAACCCACCGCTGGTCCGCTGAAACAGCGTAATTCCGTAGTGCTCTTCGAGGGCCCTGACCTGGTGCGAGAGAGCGCTTTGCGTCAAGTGGACCCGTTCCGCGGCGCTGGCGAGCCTGCCGGCCTCGGCAATGGCAACCAGCGACCTGAGATGGCGCAGTTCAATCATAAGTTCTCGATATGAATTTCATTCAAGTATCTCGGAAAAACTATCGTTTGATTCTAATCCTGCGGTTGCCGATACTCCACGGCCTGTCCAACGAAAAGCCGGGGTTCCCATGGGCACGACCCACATTCTCGGTTACCCGCGCATCGGTCCGGGGCGGGAGATCAAATTTGCCCTCGAGGCCTTCTGGCGCGGCGAAGCTGACGAATCCTATCTGCAGGGCGTGGGCCGCGGCCTGCGGGCACGGAACTGGGACAAGCAAAGCGAAGCGGGGCTGCGCTTCCTCGGCGCGGGCGATTTCGCATTCTATGACCAGGTCCTGAACATGGCGGCGCTGCTGGGCTGCCCGCCGCGGCGTTTCGGCTTCGACACCGACCGGCTTTCGCTCAAGGATTACTTTGCGCTTGCCCGCGGCAGCGCGGATCAGCCAGCCATGGAAATGACCAAGTGGTTCGACACCAACTATCACTACCTCGTGCCGGAGCTGGACCCCCTCACGCGTTTCGGAGGTGGCCCCGACTGGTATTTCGATCAGATTCGCGAAGCCCAACTCCGCGGCACGGCGGTAAAGGCGATCCTGATCGGGCCGGTCACATTCCTTTACCTGTCGAAGGCCACCGAGCCGGGATTCGACCGCCTGCGTCTCCTGCGACCGCTGGCCGAAGCCTACGCCCGCCTTCTGGAGCGCCTGCAACAGACAGGCATCCAGTGGGTGCAGATCGACGAGCCCGCGCTATGCCTGGACCTGCCGCCGGAATGGCTCGATGCGTTCGATCGCGCGTATCCGGTCCTTGCGGGGCGCGCGCCGAACCTGCTGCTTACGACTTACTTCGACAGCGTCGAGGCCTACGCCGACAGGATCGTGCGATTGCCGGTGCAGGGAATCCATCTCGATCTGGTGCGTGGGCCCTCGCAGATCAAGAAGTGGGCAACGACGCTGCCGCAGGATTGGGTGCTGTCGGCCGGGGTGGTCGACGGTCGCAACATCTGGCGCGCAGACCTGCGACGCCTGTTGGCGAGCCTGCATCCGCTGCATGAGAAATTTCAGGACAGGCTCTGGATTGCACCGTCGTGTTCACTGTTGCACGTTCCGGTGTCGTTGGAAAACGAACAGAAACTGGCTGCCGACGTCCATTCCTGGCTGGCGTTTGCGGATCAGAAGCTGGATGAAATCCGCATCCTCGGGTCGGCCCTCGACTCGGGAGAAAACGCGGTCGCAAGCGAACTGGATCATTCGGACGCGCTGCAGAAGTCGCGTCGTGAGAATGCGCGGGTTTCGAACGAGTGGGTGCGCAAACGCCTCGCAGACGTAAGCGCGGATATGGCGAAACGCGCAAACCCGTTCGGCGCGCGCATTCTCAAGCAGCGCGACCGATTGAAGCTTCCGCCTTTGCCGACGACGACGATCGGCTCGTTTCCACAAACGCAGCAGATCCGCTCGGCACGAGGCGCCTACAAACGCCGGGAAATAAGCGCTCTCGAATACCTGGAGCGTATCCGCGCCGAAATCAGAACCGCGGTCGAACGGCAGGAAGCACTCGGACTCGACGTGCTGGTGCATGGCGAGGCCGAGCGCAACGACATGGTCGAGTACTTCGGCGAGCAGCTTTGGGGATTCGCTTTCACCGAGAACGGCTGGGTCCAGAGCTACGGATCCCGCTGCGTGAAGCCGCCGATCATTTACGGCGACGTCTATCGCCCGGAGCCGATGACCGTGGATACCGCGCGTTACGCTCAATCGCTCACGGAAAAACCCATGAAAGGCATGCTGACCGGGCCGGTCACGATCCTGCAGTGGTCTTTTGTGCGCGACGACCAGCCGCGCAAGCTGACTGCTTTCCAGATTGCGCTGGCCATCCGCGACGAGGTTGCCGATCTGGAGAAGGCCGGCATCGGCGTCATCCAGATCGATGAGCCTGCATTTCGCGAAGGCCTGCCGCTGAAGAGACGCAACTGGGAAAGTTATCTGGACTGGGCGGTGCATGCATTCAAGCTGTCTGCAGCCGCCGCGGCCGACGAGACGCAGATTCATACGCACATGTGCTACTCGGAATTCAACGACATCCTGCCGGCGATTGCGGCCATGGATGCGGATGTAATTACCATCGAAACATCGCGCTCCAAAATGGAATTGCTGGATGGATTCGGCCAGTTCAGTTATCCGAATGAAATCGGTCCGGGCGTCTACGACATCCATTCGCCGCGCGTGCCGTCAACCGATGAAATGACCCGGTTGCTGGAACGCGCGTGCGGGGTCATTCCCCCCGAGCGGCTGTGGGTCAATCCCGATTGCGGCCTGAAGACGCGCGGCTGGCCGGAGACCGAGGCGGCCCTGCGCAGCATGGTGGAAGCCGCGCACCGGATGCGAAAGCGACTGGATATTTCGAAGCCGATCGCCTTGTCGGCATGAATGCACTCAATCAAGTTCAACTTCGATAGCCACAGAGGGCACAGAGGAATACCAGTATCGGAAAAACAGGTGGCCAAAATGAGGCTGCGACGTTGCGAGATGTCAACGTGGTTGGCCGCATGATTCCCCGTCGGTCCCTTCCTCTCGCTTTCCTCTGTGGCCTCTGTGGCTAATTTTTTTTGCGGTTCACGTCAGTATGCTGATGCAGCGCCGAGGTCGGCGAGCGGGTGCTCGCTTGCTTTCCAGGGACTCGCGAAAAAGCCGTCGGTCCATTCAGGCGTAATCTGGGCCAGCGTCGGCGGTCGCCACCGCGGCCGCTGATCCTTGTCGATCAGCAGCGCGCGTATGCCTTCGGCAAAATCCGCCCGGCGCGCGCAATGAAGCGCGGCCACGAACTCCATGCGAAACACGTCGGCCAGCGACAGATGCTTCGCGCGCCGTTGCAGCTCGTAGCTCAGGGCAGCGGTGCTCGGCGATCCCGCGGCGAGCGTCGCCCCCGCCTTTGCGAGCCACGCGTCTTCGGTCTTCAGGCCGGTAATCGCGGCAACGATGTCGTTCAGCTCCCCGCCGCCACACAGTTTGTTGATCAGGTCGAAGTGCCGGCGCAGCGGACCGTGCGGCAAGTCGGCCTCCGCAAAGGCGCGCAGCACTGCGGAAAGCAGGCGGTGATTGTCGCCGGAAGCGCGTGTCCACGGCCGCGCGAACAGCGCGTCGAAAACCGCAGGCTTGCGCGCGTGATCGATGCAATAGTCCGCGAGCTTGACGAACAGCGCATCGGACGCCTGCAATCTCGCGCCGGTCAGCGCCAGGAACAGGCCAGTGGCGCCCGGCATGCGCCCAAGCAGCCAACTGCCCCCCACATCCGGATAGAGCCCGATGGTGATCTCCGGCATCGCCACGCGTGATTCATGGGTGACCACGCGATGGCTCGCGCCGGACATCAGGCCCACGCCACCGCCCATGACTATGCCGTGTCCCCAGCACAACACCGGCTTGGGATAGGTATGAATCACGTAATCGAGACGGTATTCGCGACCGAAAAAGCCGGCGGCGTACGCATTGCCGCGAATGTCGTCGCGTTGCGCCGAAGCGTGATGCGCGAGCATGGCCTCGTGTACCTTGTGCAGGTCAGCGCCCGCGGAAAAAGCCTTCTCGCCGGCCCCTTCGATCACAACCAGGGCCACGCCCGGATCAGCGGCCCATGCGGTCAAGCGTTCGGCCAGCAGGTCGATCATCTCCAGCGACAGGGCGTTCAGCGTCTTCTCGGCGTTGAGCCTCGCGACGCCGATGCGCGCGCCGTTTGCGGCGTTTTTTTCTTCGAATACGACAGGCAGGGTCATGCAATTCTCCAATGCGGTACGACCGGCCCCCGATCGCCGCAGAGTCCGGTATTCCGGGGGAATCAGCGGCTGAAGGATGCGTCCACGGAGGCCAGAGCGGCCATGTTCACCAGCCTGCGCACGGTGGCGGTCGGCGTCAGGATGTGTACCGGCTTTGCCGCGCCGAGCAGTATCGGGCCGACGGTGATGCCGTCGCCGGAAATGGTCTTGATCAGGTTGAAGGTAATGTTCGCCGCGTCGAGCGTCGGCATGATCAGCAGGTTGGCCTCGCCCTTGAGCCGCGAGTTCGGGAAAATCTTCATGCGGATTTCCTCGTCGAGCGCTGCATCGCCGTGCATTTCTCCCTCGACTTCCAGTTGCGGCGCGCGCTGCTCGAGAATTTCGCGCGCCTTGCTCATCTTCTGCGCGGACGGGTTGCGCGAACTGCCGAAATTGGAATGCGACAACAGCGCGATCTTCGGTGTGATCCCGAAGCGCAAGACCTCATCGGCCGCCATCATGGTGATCTCGGCGATCTGCTCGGCGGTCGGGTCCGGATTGACGTAGGTGTCGCAGATGAACAACTTGCGGTCCGGCAGGATCAGCATGTTCATCGCCGCGAACTGGTTGACGCCCTTGCGCAGGCCGATGACAGTGGCAATGTATTCCACGTGCAGCGAGAACTGTGCAATTGTTCCGCACAACATCGCGTCCGCATCGCCCCGGCGGACCATCAGCGCGCCGATCAGCGTGGTGCGCCGGGTCACTTCGCGCTTGGCATATTCCACTGAAATACCCTTGCGCCGGACCAGCGCGTAGTACTCCTGCCAGTAGTCACGAAAGCGCGGATCCGAGTTCGGGTTCACGATCTCGAAGTCCTTGCCCGGACGAATGCGCAGGCCGTACTTCTCGATGCGGGGAATGAGCACTTCCGGACGAGCGATCAGGATCGGTTTGGCCACGCCCTCGTCCACCACGATCTGCACCGAACGCAGCACGCGTTCGTCTTCGCCCTCGCAGAACACCACCCGGGTCGGATTCTTCTTTGCCGCGCTGAATACCGGCTTCATGATGAGGCCGGAGTGATAGACGAACTGCGAGAGCTGATCGCGGTAGGCGACAAAATCGTGGATCGGCCGGGTTGCCACACCGCTTTCCATGGCGGCCAGCGCCACGGCCGGCGCGATCTTTTCAATCAGGCGTGGATCGAAGGGCTTCGGAATCAGGTATTCCGGACCGAAGGTCATTTCCTGCTCGCCGTAGGCGATCGCGACTATGTCCGACTGTTCCGCCTGGGCCAGTTCGGCAATCGCGCGGACCGCCGCGAGTTTCATCTGCTCCGTGATGGTGGTCGCCCCGACATCCAGCGCGCCGCGGAAGATGAACGGGAAGCACAGCACGTTATTGACCTGGTTCGGATAGTCGGAGCGTCCGGTCGCCATGATCGCGTCGGGACGCACCGCCTTGGCCTGGTCAGGCAGGATTTCCGGCTCGGGATTGGCAAGGGCGAGAATCAACGGCGTCGGACCCATCTGTTTGAGCATTTCCGGCTTGAGCACGCGCGCGGCGGAAAGACCGAGGAATATGTCCGCACCCGGCAGAATGTCGGCTAGCGACCGGGCTTTCGTGTCCTTCGCGTAGCGCGCCTTATTGTCGTCCATCTCCTCCTTGCGCCCGCTGTACACCACGCCCTTGATGTCGGAGACCCAGATGTTCTCCATCGACAAGCCGAGGCTCACAAGCAGATCGAGGCAGGCGAGTGCCGCTGCACCGGCACCCGAGCACACCAGCTTCACCTTGCCGATGTCCTTGCCGACTACCTTGAGACCGTTGAGCACTGCGGCGCCGACGATGATCGCCGTGCCATGCTGGTCGTCGTGGAATACCGGAATCTTCATCCGGCTGCGCAACTGCTTCTCGATGTAGAAGCATTCCGGCGCCTTGATGTCTTCAAGATTGATGCCACCGAAGGTGGGCTCCAGGCTGGCGATGATGTCCACCAGCTTGTCCGGGTCGCGCTCGTTGATCTCAATGTCGAAAACGTCGATGCCGGCGAATTTCTTGAACAGCACGCCCTTGCCTTCCATCACCGGTTTGCTGGCGAGCGGACCGATCGGCCCAAGGCCGAGCACCGCAGTGCCGTTGGTGATCACGCCGATCAGATTGCCGCGCGCCGTGTAGCTGCGTGCCGTCGTCGGGTCCCGCACGATTTCCTCGCAAGCCGCCGCGACCCCCGGTGAATACGCGAGCGCGAGATCGCGCTGGTTGAGCAGGGCTTTGGTGGGGACCACCGAGATCTTTCCCGGTGTCGGCAAGCGGTGATAATCGAGTGCGCTTTTGCGCAGAAGCTCGTCCATATTTTCTCCGTCCTCGGTATTGGCAGTGATTATACGGGACGCATGTCTAAGCGATCCTCTGCGGCGCCGCATCGAGGTTTGTCGCAAGCCAGGCTTTTTGCTATGGTTCCGGCAATTCCTGCTTCGTAGCCACATTTGATCGCAGTCACACTTGCCTTGCACTTCGGAACATGGATTTCCCGACTCCACGCATTCGCACCGAGCTTTATCCGGAAATCGAGCCGTTGCGCTTCAGTCACCTCAGATTGGACGACCGGCATGAAATGTACTGGGAAGAGTCGGGAAATCCGCGCGGGGCGCCCGTAGTGTTCCTCCACGGCGGGCCCGGCGCCGGCGCCAGCCCGATGCACCGCCGTTTCTTCGATCCGGCACACTACCGCGTCATCATATTCGACCAGCGCGGCGCCGGACGTTCGCGACCGCACGGAAACCTGACCGACAACACCACGCCGCACCTGGTCGCCGACATGGAGAAGCTGCGCACGCATCTCGGCATCGAAAAATGGGTCGTCTTCGGCGGATCATGGGGCAGCACGCTCGCACTTGCCTATGCGGAAACGCATCCGGCGCATTGCGCGGCACTGGTATTGCGCGGAATATTCCTGTGTCGCAAGCTCGAGATCGACTGGTTTTTGTACGGCATGCGCTTTGTCTATCCCGAAGCCTGGCGCCGCTTTGCAGAATACATACCGGAATCGGAGCGAAGCAACCTGCTTGCGGCCTATTCGATGCGGCTGAACGATCCGGACCCGCTGATCCACATGCCTGCGGCCCACCAATGGAGCATTTACGAAGGTTCCTGCTCCACGCTGCTGCCAAGCGCGTCCACGGTGGCGCATTTCTCGGAGGATATCGTTGCACTGGGCCTTGCGCGCATCGAAGCGCACTACTTCGCCAACAACATCTTTCTGCCGGAAAATTCGTTGCTTGACAACGCTGGCAAGCTGCGATCGATTCCCGGCATCATCGTGCAGGGACGTTACGACATGGTATGCCCGATCATTTCCGCCCACGATCTGCACCAAGCGTGGCCCGAAGCGGAATACACGGTCATTCCCGACGCCGGTCATTCGGCCTGGGAAGCCGGGATCAGCGCGCAACTGGTTGCGGCGATGGAAAGATTAAAGGCGAGGGTCTAGGCGCTAGGCTCTAGGGTATTAGTGCCTGGCGCCCAGAGCCTAGCGCCTAATTTCACGGGGGGGGTTGCATGAACGAGCACGTCGAATCACTCAATCAGATCAAAGCGACTGTCGTCGACCTGGCAATCAAGTTCGGGCCGAAGGTATTCGTCGCCATCGCCATCATGGTCGGTGGCTACTTTGCCGGGCGCTGGGTGGGCAAGGTCATGGCCCGCGGCTTGAGGAAACTCGATCTCGAACCGCCAGTTCGAGACCTGCTGGTGCGCATCATCCGCATCCTGGTGCTGGGCATGTTCGCGATCATGGCGCTGCAGAACCTGGGCGTCGAGTTGTTGCCGCTGATCGCCGGAATCGGCGTCGCCGGCGCCGGCATCGCCCTGGCGATGCAGGGTGTGCTGAGCAATGTGGTCGCCGGGTTGACGATCATCTTCACGCGACCGTTCCGCGTCAGCGAGTACATCTCGATCGTCGGCGTTGAAGGCAAGGTCGAGAACATCACGTTGTTCAGCACCACGCTTACGCACGCAGACCTGTCGCGAGTGGTAGTCCCGAACCGGAAGATCGTCGGCGAGATCCTGCACAACTATGGCAAGATCCGTCAGCTCAACATCATGGTCGGCGTCGCCTACGACACGGATCTGAACAAGGCGCTAGCGACGATCAGCGAAATCCTGCAGAGCAATCCGCGGGTGCTGAAGGATCCGGCACCGGGATTCGGCATCAGCGTGCTTGCCGATTCGTCAATCCACATTTCCGTGAATCCGTGGGTGAATGTGCCCGACTTCGGACCGGCCGGCAGCGAGATCAACAAGGCCCTCGTGGAAACATTCCGCGGCAAATCGATTTCCATCCCGTTCCCGCAGCAGGAAGTGCGGATGCTGGGAAACGCGGCCTGATGGTCTGGTAATCCGGGGCGGTTCGCCCCGGAACGCCGCTTCATTTTTATTGCGCGCGCCTCAAGCCCAGGGAATCCTGTAGACCTTGCCAGTCGCTTTTAAAGCCTCCAGCGTCCATTCTCCGCCCACGCGCGGAATCAGCCATTCCAGGAAGCGCCAGATATCCTCGTCGATCGCCTCCGGATCGACGGGATCGAAACCCGGGACCAATGCGTGGATTTCCAGACCGGAGGGAAATCGGTGCCCGGACCGGGAAGTGAACACGATTTCGTACTCGCGTCCCGACGCGGCGCGAAAATAACCTGGCGGCCCGCCGTCGGCATGTTCGGGGGTAAGACCGAAGGCTGCGATCATTGCTTCGCGGAAACCGGTGTAGTGGCCAAGCCGCTCTTCGACCATCACGAAGACACGCCGAACCTTTTGCGCACGAATGTCTGCGGGCGTGATGATTTCGATGCTCATGCTTGACTCCCGCGGCCCTGGTCATGCAGGAATTCGAGGATGTGCCCGCAGATTTCTTCCGGCGAATCCTCCTGCAGAAAGTGCGATCCGGTCACCCAGAGCGGTCCTTTCGCGTGCGGCAGCAGCGTCTTGAACCGGTGCGCGCACTCTGCGGGGAATACGATTTCTTCCTTTCCCCATACGATCAGCACCGGAATCTTCAAATCGCGCAGCGATTGTTCGAGCCAGCGCATGGTAGCGGCCGAACGGTCATCGGATCGCAACGGGATGAGACGCGGGAATACGCGCGTGAGCAGCCGGCTGTCGTAGTCCGGCATCACGAAACGGTAAGCCGGCAGTGCTTCTTTGAGAAATCGCTCGCGATGCACGACCGACAGGTACAGTCCGCGCTCGACCAGGATGTTGCGCCGCTGGAAAAGATAAGGTCCGACCAACGGCGCATGCATCATGCGCCAGGGAAATACGCCGCCGTGGAACGCAGTCGGCTCGGGCCAGGCCCAGGTATTCATCACCACGATGGCTTTGCAGGCCGCGGGATTCAGCACCGCGCACGCCAGCCCCGTCGGGCCGCCCCAGTCCTGACAAACCACCGTGAGGCGTTGCAACCCGAGTCGACGGATGAATTCCGCGAGATTGGCGATATGATTCTCGAGGCTGAAATCGTGTTCGCGCGCGGGTCGGTCGGAAAGCCCGAAACCGATGTGGTCGGGTGCGACGACGCGATAGCCGGCGGCCACAATGCGCGGGACGAATTTGCGGTACAGGAATGACCAGGTCGGATTGCCGTGCAACAGCAGCACCGGATCGCCCTCGCCTTCGTCAACATAGTGCATGCGGTATCCGTTGACCGGCATAAACCGGCTTGCAAACGGAAAGTGCCTGCGAATCTCCGGCGGCAGTTCGGATGCGAGTGTGGAATCGGCACTCATGGTCGGATCGGTTGCTGGGCCCGGTCGATATCCGGTTCGTGGAGTTTGACACGGATGAATGCCGGCATTGACTCGCGCGATGCCGCCTGCCGGAAGCGGGCGAAAAAAAAGCCCGGCATAGCCGGGCTTTCTTGCGGACGACGCAGGTCAACCGGTGATCTGCACCAGATGCCGGGTGCTTTCGACCGAGCGGGCCCCGTTGGCCCACTCGACGTAAGCCTCGTCGCCGACGATGGCTTCGACCACCCCGTCAGTACGTTCCAGTACCCCGAAGCTGCCAACCAGATTGACCTTGGCCCGCATCGCGATTCGCGGGCGGCGGGTATCGAACAAGCGGCGAAAAGCGGAGATCATGGTCGCTCCTCAGAACAGGGAATGATTGCTCTTCGAATCGAGCAAACGCAGGCGGTACTCGAGCTCGCCCAAGTTCTGGGCTTGCGAAAGGAACGCCTCGACCTGACGATTTTCCTGTCTGGCCAAGTAGTTATCGATGGAATCCAGTAATTTGCTAAATACGTTCATTTTGGCCTCCTGTCAGCCATTTATTGCACTGCGCCATTATCAGCCTTTCTGGCAAAAGATTTACATGGCGGATTGCATTGCTGCTATGCAATAAAAGCGTGGAATTCCAGGGAACTAGACGGCAGACTTGAAGGGCGTAATGAACAAGGGAGGGGTATCGGCTACGGCGGGATTTCCTGGACAGGATTTTTGATCTACACCCTGCCCGCTGCGTCACTCAGAAGGTTTTGCGGCCTTCGGTTTTTTTTCCGGCGGAGGCTGTTTCGCCGATTCCTGGATCGTCTCGAGAGCCGACTTCTGCATCTCCAGCGTCTTGGCCGTCATCTGCACGAAGGTGAGGTTCATCTTCAGCCAGTTCTCCACGGCCTGAAGCTCGCGGATTTTTTTCTCGACCTCCTCCACGTCCATGGTGGGCTGGAACATCCCGGGAATCGGGAACGACATCGGGTTCCACATTTTCTGGAAGAACTCGAACAATTCCTTGGAAGAATCTTCAGCCATGGCTTTTCTCCGAAAAACCGTGACGATCGTGACGGCCTTTTACATCGTCGGGCCGAGTATCCACGGAGCAAACTCGTCCTCTCCGTAACCCATCGCCTCGCTCTTGCTCTGCTCGCCTGATGCGGTCCTGAGGATGATCTCGAAGAACTTCTGGCCGACTTCCTGGATGCTGGCCTTGCCGTCGACGATCACGCCGCAGTTGATGTCCATGTCGTCTTCCTGCTTGTTGAACATCGCGGTGTTGGTGGCAAGTTTCAGCGATGGCGACGGCTTGCAGCCGTAGGCCGAGCCGCGGCCCGTGGTGAAGCAGATCATGTTAGCGCCGCCGGCGACCTGTCCGGTCGCCGACACCGGATCGTAGCCCGGGGTGTCCATGAACACGAAGCCCTTGACGGTAACGCGCTCGGCATATTCGTACACGCCCATCATCGCCTGGGTGCCACCCTTCGCGACCGCGCCGAGTGACTTCTCCAGAATCGTGGTGAGGCCGCCTGCCTTGTTGCCGGGCGAGGGATTGTTGTTCATCTCGCCGCCGAGCTTGGTGGTGTAGTCCTCCCACCAGTGAATACGCTGGACCAGTTTCTCGCCGATCTCGCGGGTGGCTGCGCGGCGGGTCAGCAGGTGTTCGGCGCCGTAAACTTCCGGGGTCTCCGAGAGAATCGCGGAGCCGCCGTTACGCACCAGGATATCCACCGCGGCGCCGAGCGCCGGATTGGCGGAAATGCCGGAGTACCCGTCGGAGCCGCCGCACTGCAGGCCCAGGGTCAGGTGCGAAGCCGGGACGGTCTCGCGCTTCACATTGTTGGCGTCGGGCAGCAATTCCTTGATGCGCGCGATCCCGTCGGCCACGGTCTTCTTGGTGCCGCCGGTCTCCTGGATGGTAAAGGCCTGCAATTGCCGGGAACGCTTCAATCCCTGCGCGGCCAGAAGATTGTTGATCTGGTTGGCTTCGCAACCCAGGCCGATCATCAGCGAGGAATGGAAGTTCGGGTGGGTGGCGTAGCCTGCGAGCACTCGGCGCAGCAGGTCCACCGGTTCGCCCTCGGAACCCATGCCACAGCCCGTCTTGTGATGAATCGGCACCACGCTGTCGACGTTCGGGTACTGCGCCATGAAATCTTCGTCGAAGAACTTGGCGATAGTGCGACAGACGTGGGCGGAGCAGTTGACGCTGGAAATCACGCCAAGGTAGTTCCGGGTGGCGACACGGCCGTCTTCGCGGACGATGCCCTGGAACGTAGCCGGGTTGGTGACGTAGTCGACCGGCTTGAAGTCCGCACAGAATGCGTAATCGCGCTGAAAGTCGCCCATCGCCAGATTATGCACATGCACATGATCGCCGGCCTTGATCGGCTTCACCGCGAAACCGATGATCTGGTTGTAGCGGCGCACCGGCGAGCCTTCAGCGATGTCGTGGGTGGCGATCTTGTGCCCGGCCGGGACCGTCACGGCGGCGCGAATCTTTTCCTTGATGATCTCGGTGCCGGCAGGCAGTTCCACCCTTGCGATCACCACGTCGTCGGCAGGATTGAGACGAATGGTGAGATCGGCGGCTTGCAACATTGTGTAGTCTCCTCAATGGGCGCCGGCTGGCTAAGGGGAAAATCGGGCCACGCCGTATCAGTTCAAGCCGCCATTTTATGCTGGTGCGCCCGATTTGGGGGAGTGGCAGTTCCGAACTACGGTAGCCCCCGGGGGGCGTGTTAGCATTCCCCATCCCCTGCCGGTGCGCGGCATCGGGGCAAAAAAAGTCATAACACCCCCGATGAATCTGCGGCTGCTGGTCCTGTGTTTCGGTAATTTCATCATCGGCACTGGCACCCTGATCGTTCCGGGAATGCTGCCGGCACTGGCGCACGGGCTCGGTGTCAATGTTCCAGTCGCCGCCCAACTGATCACCGCTTTCGCCTTCACGGTCTGCGTCACAGCACCGCCGCTTGCCGCACTGACCGCCCGCTTCGACCGCCGCGCCCTGCTGGTCGCCGTGCAATTGCTGTTCGCCGCCGGACATTTTGCTTCCGCACTCGCCTCCAGCCTGCATGAACTCCTGGTGCTGCGCGTGCTGTCATCGGTCGGTGCGGCACTGTTCACCGCTCAAGCGGCTTCCACGGCGGCGCTGCTGGTGCCCACAGAACGTCGCGGCAGCGCAATCGCCTTCGTGTTTGTCGGCTGGTCGATCGCATCGGTTGTCGGCATGCCGCTCGGGGCTTACGTCAGCGAGACGGTTGGATGGCCCGCCGGTTTCCTGATCGTCGGAAGCGGCGCCCTGCTCGCAGCCGCCGCGGTTCACCTCACGATTCCCCGCGGCCTGATGATCGTTCCCATCGGCCGCGCCATGTGGGCTTCGCTGTTCGGCAATCGGAGATTGATAATGACGGTCGCCGTCACCGCGATCCAGGCCGCCGCGCAGTTCACCGTGCTCTCTTTCCTGGTTCCTTCTTTCAAGACGTTGTTCAACGCTTCGCCTGAAACCATCAGCATTCTGCTGATCGCGTTCGGCGCCACCGGCGTTGCCGGCAACATCATCGGCGCGCGCATGGTCGACCGGATCGGTGCCGCGAAGGTCACGTTCCTCGGCCTCATCTCGATGCTGACGTCGCACGTGCTCTGGCTGTTCGTTCCGGGATCCTGGTTGCTGCTGGTTGTTTTCCTGCTGCTGTGGGGCATCGGCTGCTTCTCGACCAACAGCGCGCAGCAGGCGCGGCTGGTCATGCTGTCGCCACCGCATGCTCCGGTGTCGGTGGCGATGAATTCGTCGGCAATGTATTTCGGGCAGGCGGTGGGTACGGCCGCCGGCGCCGCGGTACTCGCCGGCGTCGCCGGCCCGTCCGCTTACTCCGCGCTGGCTCTGATCAGCATCCCGCTGTTCGTCGTTTCCATCGTCGTGTCATTGCTTGCCGATCGCAAGAAAACCGGCATGGACTGAAAAAGAAACGAGGCGCCGCAGCGCCCCGTTGCGTTTAGATGGAATCAGCTTCGGGTTCGACTCTTTACTCCTTCACGTCTCACGCCGTTCGGCTAGTGCGATTCGCGCAACAACGGTGTTCCGCTGCCACCCACCAGAATATCCAGGTCCGCGCCTTCGTCGGCCTGGTTCACGTGGTCGATATAGAGCTTGACGTAGCCGCGATCCGCCATCGGCTTCGGCGCCTTCCACTTCCTGCGGCGCCGCTCCAGTTCCGCGTCGGAAACATCCAGGTGCAGTTTGCGTTTCGGCACGTCGATCTCGATCATGTCACCGTCCTGCACCAGCGCCAGCGGTCCGCCCGCCGCTGCTTCCGGCGCGCTGTGCAACACCACGGTGCCGTAGGCCGTGCCGCTCATGCGTGCATCCGAGATACGCACCATGTCGGTAATGCCTTTCTTAAGGATCCTGGACGGCAGCGCGAAATTGCCGACTTCCGGGAATCCGGGGTAGCCCTTCGGACCGCAGCCCTTCAGCACCATCACGCAAGTTTCGTCGATCTTCAGCTTCGGATCGTCGATGCGTTTCTTGTAGTCCTCGATGCTTTCGAACACCACCGCGCGGCCGCGATGCTTCATCAGTTTCGGCGTAGCGGCGGAAGGTTTGATCACGGCACCCTTCGGAACCAGATTGCCGCGCAACACCGCAATGCCACCCTGCTTCTTGAACGGCTTCTCGATCGGGAAGATCACCTTCGGGTTCCAGTTCTTGGCGGCCTTGACGTTGTTCCAGATCGTATCGCCGCTTACCGTCAGCGCGTTCCTGTGCAGCAGGCTGGCTTTACCGAGTTCGCGCAGTACCACCGGCAGGCCGCCGGCATAGTAGAAATCCTCCATCAGGTATTCGCCGGAAGGCATCAGGTTCACCAGGCACGGCAGTTTGCGGCCCAGCCGATCCCAGTCGTCAAGCGTCAGCTTCACGCCGATGCGGCGCGCGAGTGCAAGCAGGTGCACCACCGCGTTGGTCGAACCGCCGATCGCGCCGTTGACGCGGATTGCGTTCTCGAACGCCTGCTTGGTCAGGATCTTCGACATGCGCACGTCTTCCTTGACCAGTTGTACGATGCGCCGTCCCGCCATGTGCGCCAGCACGTAGCGGCGCGAATCGACCGCAGGAATCGCGGCGTTGGTCGGCATCGCCATGCCCAGGGCTTCGGCCATCGACGCCATCGTCGACGCCGTTCCCATGGTCATGCAGTGCCCGGCGGAGCGCGACATCGCCTGCTCGGCCTCCATCAAGTCGTCGTCGTTCATCTCGCCGGTCTTCAGCATTTCCTTGAATTTGAAGACATGCGTGCCCGAACCGACGGTCTGGTCGCGCCAGCGGCCGTTCAGCATCGGCCCACCGGAAACGACCAGTGCCGGCACGTCGCAGGAGGCCGCGCCCATCATCAGCGCCGGGGTGGTCTTGTCGCATCCGGTCAGCAGGATCACGCCGTCGAGAGGATTGGCGCGGATGGATTCCTCGACGTCCATGGCGGCGAGGTTGCGGAACAGCATCGCGGTCGGCCGCATCACCGGCTCGCCCAGCGACATCACCGGAAACTCCAGCGGGAAACCGCCTGCTTCCAGCACGCCGCGCTTCACGCGGTCGGCGATCTGGCGGAAGTGCGCATTACAGGGCGTGAGTTCCGACCAGGTGTTGCAGATGCCGATGACCGGACGGCCTTCGAACAGATGCCGCGGCAGGCCCTGGTTCTTCATCCACGAGCGATGCACCATGCTGTCGATGCCAGGCCCGCCGAACCAGTCGTGACTACGCAGTTTTTTCTTTGCAACCATTTCTATTTTCCTCAGACAAGAACAAACAAGAATGAACCACGGAGGACACGGAGAAGACGGAGGAAAATCAATTCGGTAATAATATAAATGAACATGGGCGAAATTATTCATCCAAGGAGTGAACCTGCCACCGGCAGTCATATCCCGCCGCCTTTCTATCCCCCAGTCGTTCTCTTGTATTTCCTCCGTGCTCTCCGTGGTTCAAGAATCTTTATTCCTTGACAGCGCCCGTCATGCCGGCGACGTAATATTCTACGAAAAAAGAATACATGATCGCGACCGGCAGCGATCCGACCAGTGCGCCCGCCATCAATGCGCCCCAGTGGTAGACGTCGCCTTCCACCAGCTCGGTGATCACACCCACCGGAACCGTTTTGTTCTCCGATGCGGAGATGAATGTCAGCGCATAGAGAAACTCGTTCCAGGACAACGTGAATGCAAAAATCCCCGCCGAGATCAGGCCCGGCACGGCCAGAGGCAGGATAATTTTGGTCAGAATCTGCCAGCGCGTCGCACCGTCGATCAGCGCGCATTCTTCCAGTTCGAACGGAATCGAACGGAAATAGCCCATCAGCAACCAGGTGCAGAACGGGATCAGGAAAGTCGGATACGTCAGGATCAGCGCCCAGCGCGTGTCGAAAATGCCGATCTGGAACACCATCATCGCCAGCGGGATGAACAGGATCGACGGCGGAATCAGATAGGCCAGGAATATCGCCAGTCCGGTCTGGCGCGAGCCTTTGAAGCGCAGGCGCTCGATCGCGTAGGCGGCGAACACGCTCGCCGCCAGCGACACGAAGGTCGCGCTCACCGACACGATGATCGTATTCCACATCCATTTCGGATAGGACGTCCCCAGAAACAGTTTCCTGAAATGATCGAGCGTGGGTTCGTCGACCCAGAACGGATTGCCACCGGTGGACAACAGTTCCGCGTTCGGCTTGAATGACGTGATCACCATCCAGTAGAACGGGAACAGCAACACGAACAGGAAGACGAGCAGGGGAATGTAAACCGTCACCCAGCGCCGGGGCAGAGATTCCAGGTAATGCATCCCTTCGCGCGGCTCAGTGCTCGCCATGTGGGCTCGCTGAGCGAGGGGTGAGGGGTGAGGGGTGAGGGGTAAGTAAGATCAAACGCCCTGTAAGGCATTTGGGTTTCCCCTCGCCCCTCGCCCCTCGTCCCTCTCCCCTTCGGTTCATTTATCACCCCCCCCTTGCTGCCACCTTCTGCGCTGCAAGCCAAAATAACTGAACAGAATCGCCGCCAGCAGGAAGGGAATCATCGCGGTGGCGATCGCCGCACCTTCGCCGAGCGCACCACCGGGAATCGCGCGCTGGAAGGAAAGCGTCGCCATCAGGTGGGTCGCGTTGATCGGGCCGCCGCGCGTCAACACCCAGATCAACTGGAAATCGGTAAACGTGAACAGGACCGAGAAAGTCATCACCACGGCAATGATCGGGGAAAGCATCGGCAGCGTTACATGCCGGAACTGCTGGAACGGCGAGGCACCGTCGATGCTCGCCGCCTCGTACATCGACGGTGGAATGGTCTGCAGGCCCGCCAGCAGACAGATGGCGACGAACGGCACGCCTCGCCAGATGTTGGCGATGATGGTCGACATCCGCGCCAGGTTTGGCTCCCCCAGGAAATTAATGTATTGATCGATCAGCCCCATTTTTACCAGCACCCAGCTCACGATCGAGAACTGCGCGTCGTAGATCCACCAGAACGCAATCGCCGACAGCACCGTGGGCACGATGAAGGGCAGCAGCACGATTGCGCGTACAAAGGACTTGAACGGGATGTTCTTGTTGAGCAGCAGTGCGAGCCACAGGCCGAGCGCAAACTTGATTACGCTCGCTATCACCGTGTAAACAAAGGTGTTGAACACCGACAGTCGGAACACGCTGTCGGTTACCAGATACTCGTAGTTTTCGATGCCGATCCATTCGCCAACGCGGCCTATCTTGGCGTCGGTGAAGCCGAGCCAGACCCCGAGACCCAGCGGGTAAGTCAGAAAGAAAAGCAGCAGCGCTCCCGCGGGCAGCATGAACAGCAGCCCGAGGACATTGCGGTTGTCGAAGAAGCGCGAAACGGCGCTCATGCGTCAGCGGTAGTACCTTTTCGCCCGCTTCTCCGCCTTCTCGATGGCTTCCTTGACGGACAGATTGCCGGAGGCCGCTTCCGCAATCATGTTGACAACGACGAAATCGGCCATGCAGCCGGCGGAGGCGGTACCCATCGTCCCGGCATAGCCGTTCGCCAGCATGTTCTTGCAACTGAACTTGAACGGCGTGTGCTTCGGGTCCACGGTCCAAACCGGATTACGCTCGTAGAAGGTCAGCGGCTGGGTGACGAAGCCGATCGATGCCTTCTGCCATTCCTCGTACTGCTCCTTCTCCATCATGAAGCGCAAGTACTCCTTGGCCGCGTTCGGATACTTCGTGAACTTGAAGATCACGCAGGTGAAGAACAGCGCGCTCATCGTCGGATGGCCGACCGGCCCGACCGGGAACACGGCATGGTTCATGTCCTTGGCGATCTCCTGCATCTTCGGATCGTTCGAGGTCTTCGCCGCGTAATAGATCGAGATGCCGTTGCTGGTCAGGCTGATCTCACCGGACAGAAAGGCCTTGTTGTTGTTCGGATCGAGCCAGGACAGCGTGCCGGGAATGAACGTCGGATAAAGTTCCTTCGCGTACTCCAGCGCCGCCACCGTCTCTTTGCTGTTGATGGCGACCTTGTTGCTCTCGTCCACCAGCTTCGCGCCGAAGGCCCATACCAGCCAGTGACACCAGCCGTTGGCATCTCCGGTCGCATTGCCGAGCGCGAAACCCGCCGGCGTGCCGTTCTTCTTCAGACCCTGGCAGAGCTTCAGGAATCCATCGGTGTCCTTCGGAAATTCCTTGAAGCCCGCCGCCTTCATGTGGCTCTCGCGATAGTTCATGCAGTTGCCGCCCGAGCCTAGCGGCAGCGCGATCCAGCGCCCGCCGCTTTTGCCATACGCCAGCGCGCTCGGGTACCACGGCCCGTACTTCTTGCCGAGGTATTCGCACAGGTCGCCGATTTCGAGCAGCTTGTCCGGATACTGGTGCGGGTCGTCGTTGGTGGAAAGGATGATATCGGGCCCGTTGCCGATGTTGGCGGCCACCGCCGCCTTGGGTCGGACGTCTTCCCAGTTCTCGGCGTCGGTCGTGACTTCGATGCCGGTCTTCTCGGTGAATTTCTTCGTATTGGCCAGCCACTGGTCTTCGTCGCCCTGGACGAAGCGCTTCCAGCGCAATACGCGCAGTTTCGCGCCCGGTTCGGGCTTGAACGACAACTCCTGTGCCATCGATTCGCGCGCCAGCATCGGCGCGCTGAGTGCGGCACCCGCGGCGGCGGATGCCTGCAGAAAATGACGCCGTGTGATTCGAGTCACATCGCCTCCTTATGGATGTCGTTTCAGGCGATCCGGGCACCGGATGCCGGATCGAACAGATAGCTCTTGCCGTCGGTCGGCTTGAGATCGATGGTGTCGCCCGGTCGGAACGTGTGGCGCGCGCGCGATACCGCGGTGATGTCCTGTCCCGCAATGCGGCAATACACCTGCGTATCCGCACCGGTCGGCTCCACCACGACGATCTGCGCCTTCACGCAGGATTCACCGATGTCGAAATGCTCGGGGCGCACACCGATGATGACGTCGCGTCCGTCGGCCTCCCGGTTCGCCGGCGCGGGTAGTACGCAACCCTGTGCGATCTGCACGCCGCGGCCGGCCTCTTCGGTGACGAGTTTGCCGGACAGGAAATTCATCGCCGGCGAGCCGATGAAGCCGGCGACGAACAGATTGGCGGGATGGTCGTAGAGCTCCAGCGGCGTGCCGATCTGCTCGACCTTGCCGCCGTTCATCACGACGATCTTGTCGGCCATGGTCATGGCTTCGATCTGGTCATGCGTGACGTAGACCGATGTCGTCTTCAGCCGCTGGTGCAGTTCCTTGATTTCGGTGCGCATCTGCACGCGCAGCTTGGCGTCGAGATTGGACAGCGGCTCGTCGAACAGGAACACCTGCGGATCGCGCACGATCGCGCGGCCCATCGCCACGCGCTGGCGCTGGCCGCCGGAAAGCTGCCGCGGATAGCGGTCGAGATAGTCGGTGAGCCCGAGGATCTTCGCCGCCTTGTCCACCCGCTCGCGAATCTCTTCCCGGCTTCGTCCCGCCAGTTTCATCGAGAAGGCCATGTTGTCGATGACCTTCATGTGCGGATACAGCGCGTAGTTCTGGAACACCATCGCAATGTCGCGCTGTTTGGGCGGGATGTTGTTGACCACGCGATCACCGATGCGGATCTCCCCCGCGCTGATTTCCTCGAGGCCGGCAATCATGCGCAGCAACGTGGATTTTCCGCAGCCGGACGGGCCGACCAATACCACGAACTCGCCATCGGAGATGGAAACGTCGACACCGTGCACGACCTGGGTGCTGCCGAAGGATTTGCGGACCTGCTTGAGTTCGACGGATGCCATTTGCGCCTACCTGGGGAGCTGCGGACTGGTCTCTTGCGCATCTGCCAGTCGTGCCCCGAGACGGACACCGCGAGCGGGAGGGTTGTTCGTGAGATCCATCGCCATTCCCCTCAGGCTCTGAATAGTTGTAGTTGTGCGGTTCAGTCTAAAGTAAACCGCAGCGCAGCAGCAAGGCCGGTTCCCTCCAGGGGAGGAGAAAGAACCGGCGCGCGCCTGTGGCATACTTACATCCCTTCGGAAGTTCCAAACAGCAATAAATATACAGGGGGAGCGCGTGGCTGGAAGATTGAGCGGTAAGGTTGCATTCGTGACCGCCGCAGCACAGGGTATCGGCCGCGCAACCGCGCTGGCTTTCGCGCGCGAGGGCGCCAGGGTGTGGGCGACCGACCTGAACGAGGCAAAACTCGCTGAACTGAAAGGCACGCCGGGCATTGAAGTACGCAATCTCGACGTACTCAAGGACGCCGAGGTGGCAAAACTTGCGGCAGAAGTCGGCGCCCCGAACGTCATCTTCAACTGCGCCGGTTTCGTGCATCACGGCACCATACTGCAGTGCGCCGACAAGGACTGGGATTTCTCGTTCAACCTCAATGTGCGCAGCCACTACGTCGTGATCCGCAGCTTCCTGCCGAGGATGCTGGAAGCCGGCGGCGGCTCGATCATCAACGTCGCATCGGTGGCGGGATCCATCAAGGGCATCGCCAACCGCTTCGTCTACGGCGCATCGAAGGCGGCGGTCATCGGGCTCACGAAATCCATCGCCATCGACTACGTCAAGCAGGGCATCCGCTGCAACGCCTTGTGCCCGGGCACGGTGGATACGCCTTCGCTGGGCGATCGCATCAATGCATTCGACGATCCGGTGCAGGCGCGCAAGGATTTCATCGCCCGCCAGCCGATGGGCCGGCTCGCGAGAGCCGAAGAACTTGCCGAACTGTCGGTATTCCTCGCCTCCGACGAATCGGTGTTCATGACCGGCCAGGCCGTGATCATGGACGGCGGGATTACTATCTAAATTCTTTTACGCGTTCACCGCGGAGGACACAGAGGAAAGGCCAGACTGAGGGGAAAAGTATCCGATACTAGCTTGACCGGCGGAGGCTATATTTTCCTGATTGCTCGGTTTCTAGAACAGTATTCGATCGGTTCCTCGATTTTCCTCTGCGTCCTCTGCGTCCTTCGCGTCCTCTGCGGTGGGAGTTTCTGGTTTGATTGGGAGATAAAAATGAAACTGGTACGTTACGGAGAAGCAGGAAAAGAGAAACCGGGCATTCTGGACGCGCAGGGCGCGATCCGCGACCTGTCCGGCGTGATCAAGGACATCGACGCGACGACAGTCTCGCCGGAAGGCATCGCCAAGCTGAAAAGCGTGAACGTGGACAGCCTGCCCAAGGTGAGCGGCAATCCGCGGCTGGGTGCGCCGATCGCGAACGTGCCGAAGCTGATCTGCATCGGCCTCAACTACGCCGACCACGCCAAGGAATCCAACCTGCCGATCCCGCCCGAGCCGGTGGTGTTCATGAAGGCCATCACCGCGATCACCGGACCGAACGACGACGTGAAACTGCCCAAGGGCTCGAAGAAGGGCGACTGGGAAGTCGAGTTGGCCTTCGTCATCGGCAGGAAGGCGCAGAGCGTTTCGGAAGCCGACGCACTGAACCATATCGCCGGCTATATGATCTGCAACGACGTCTCCGAGCGCGAATGGCAGCTTGAGCACGGCAGCCAGTGGTCGAAGGGCAAGAGCTTCGACACCTTTGCGCCGCTCGGTCCGTGGTTCGTGACAGCCGATGAAATCGAGGATCCGCAGAATCTGGCCATGTGGCTCGATGTCAACGGCCAGCGCAAGCAGACCGGCAATACCAACACGATGATCTTCGGCGTGAAGAAGCTGGTGTCGTATCTGTCTTACATCTGCACGCTGACCCCCGGCGACGTGGTGAGCACCGGCACCCCGCCCGGCGTGGGCATGGGTATCAAGCCGGCGCCGCAATTCCTCAAGGCCGGCGACGAGATGCGCGTTGGCATCGACGGCCTCGGCGAGCAGAAGCAGAAGGTCTACGGCGGGTGAACCCGCGGGACTCGGGACCGAGGACGCGGGACGGAGTTGCAAAGAGGCGCACTGCAGTGCGCCTCTTTTGTTTGTGCATCCGATTGCGGAATTGGAATAACGCCGTAACACAGGACGAATCGAAGGGAGAACATCATGTCAGAGCAACACATGCACGTGCACGGCGCGCACGATCACGAGGTCGAGCACCAGGCCCATCATGGCCCGGGACTCGCGCAACAGGTGGCGATCTTCACCGCGATCCTTTCCACCATCGGCGCGGTGGTCGCTTACCTGGGCGCAGCGACGCAGAACGAAGCGATGCTGCTCAAGAACGAAGCCGTGCTGAAAAAAGCCGAAGCTTCGGACCAATGGAATTTCTATCAGTCGAAGAGCACCAAGGGTCACCTTGCGGAGCTTGCCTCCCGGCTCACGAAAGAACCGGCGCAGGTCGAGTTCTACAGGAAGGAGATCGGGCGTTACGACATCGAGAAGAAGGAAATCCGCGTCAAGGCGGAGGAACTCGACAAGGAATCGCACAAGATGAACGAGAACAGCGACCATGCGCTGCATCCACTGCACAAGCTGGAGCAGGCGCTGACGCTGATCCAGATCGCGATAGCTCTGGGCTCGATTACGGCGCTGACGCGCAAGCGCTGGTTGTTCATCACGGCTCTCGCTGCAGCGACCGGCGGCATCACCCTGTTCGGCATCGCGTTGGCGCTATAGGAAGCCGGCAATGAAGGAATGGCTGTACGACTGGGGCGGATTGAACGTCGCCCTGTTTCACGCGGTCAATGCGAATCATGCGGCATGGCTCGACCGGCTGATGTTGGCGCTGACCTGGGCCGGCGACCACGATCGCTTTTCGCTCTACCTCGCCGTCCTGACATTGGTAACCTGGTGGCGCTTCGCGCGCGACCCCGCGGGCGCCCGTGCATGGGTGCTGGCGCTCGCGACGTTCTCGATCGGCTATCTGCTCGACGGCGTGCTGGTGATCGGCCTGAAATCCGCCTTCGATTTTCCGCGCCCGCCCGCCGTCCTGCCGGCGGACAGCCTGATTATCGTCGGTCCGCCGGAATTCCGCCACGGCTTCCCCAGTGGTCATGCCTCGTTCGCCACGCTGGTCGCCGCCATGCTCTGGCCGGGGGCGAAGAACCTGGCCACCCGCATCGCGTTGGCGCTCTTTGTAGTCGGAGTCTGTCTGTCGCGGTCCTACCTCGGCATGCATTTCCCGGCCGACGTGTTGTTCGGCAGCCTGAAGTCGCTTCTCGTCGTCATCGCCGTTCGCGCCACGCTGACAAAGCGGATGCCGGCGGCGCGCGGCTGACAGGTTAGGGCTATGATGATGCGATTCTGCTTCGGAGGACAACAATGATCCGCTTTGCCGCGGTTCTGCTATTGAGTACGCTGATTGCCGGCAAAGCGTGGGCTGCGGAGCAGCAGCTCGAGTCGGACGAGTCGGGCATATCGGCGCAGGCGCGCCCGACCTACTCGCTGGACGCCAAGCCCCACATCAACCGTCTCGATTTCGATTTTCGGGCCGGCGAATCGACCGCCTGGCTGAACGCCGATGGCAACTTCCACTTGCACGGCTGGGTGCCGCACCGCGGCCTGCTGTGTGCCACTTACCAGATGGGAGTGCGTTTCGGCATCGGCGCGCCGGGCTGTCTGAACGTCGAGTGGATTTCCGATCCGGTTTACGTCACGTCACAGTTCCAGTGCAACGGCGCGCGCGTGGAGCATATCGGCGGCGACACCGCGCCGGACATTGGCACGCAGATCGCGAGGATCAGTTGCGCCGAACGCGTGATCCGCTGCAGCGGATCATGCAAATAACCATAGCCAGGGAGACACGAGGCATGCAAAACGGAAAAACCGGCAGCGCCATGAAACGCTGGATCGCCATCCTGTTGTGCACCCCGGTACTGCTGCCGGCCATCGCCCATTCGCAACTTTTGGTCAACGGTGGCGTGGAATATTTTCACTGGAACGAAAACACCACGCCCGAGGTCAAGGAGACCGGACCGATGTTCACCTTCGGGCTGGCGTATTCGCAGGAGCGCGAAGCCGGAGCGCTGTTTGCCTATCGCGGGAAAATCTGGGGCGGCTCGGTCGACTACGAAGGCGCAACGCTGTTAGGGGGCACGCCTCTGCTTTCGACCACCAATTACGAAGGCATCAACAACGAAGTGCAAGTGCGTTGGCGCAAACCCGGGAAAGTCGGAGGCAGCCTCGATGGCGTAGTCGGGTTGGGCCTCGACCTCTGGCGCCGGGAACTGACGTCGGTGCAAAAGGAGGACTACGCCATCGGTTACCTGCGCCTCGGCGTGGAGTCCGGCGCGGACTACAACGGGCAATGGTCAGTCGGCCTCGGCATCAAGCTTCCCTTCTGGACGTACGAGAATGCGCATTTGGAGCAGATCGGATTCGACTCGAACCCCATCCTGCATCCCGGCAAGGAGCTCTCTCCTTTCGGCAGTCTGGGCTATCGCTTCACCGAAAAACTGCAGGTGACGGCCTACTACGATGGCTTTCGTTTCGGTAAATCCAAGAACGTGAACACCAACGAAGTTGCCACGGGGCAACCGATCATTGTGTTCCAGCCGGCATCGGACATGTCGATATTCGGGCTCAAGCTCGAATACCGGATGCGCTGAGCCTGCGCTTCGCCGGCTTGCCGCGCCCGCGCACCGCATGACGTCGCTCGACCACCGCCTGTGCACGGCGCCGATGATGGACTGGTCGGACCGGCATTGCCGCTATTTCTTCCGGCAGCTTTCCAGGCACGCCGTGGTTTACACTGAAATGGTCACGACCGGCGCGCTGATCCACGGCGACGTCGAACGGCATCTGCGCTTCGATGCCGCCGAGCATCCGGTTGCGTTGCAACTCGGCGGCTCGGATTCCGCAGAACTCGCACACTGTGCCCGTATGGGCGAGCAATACGGTTACGACGAAATCAACCTGAACTGCGGCTGTCCTTCCGAACGCGTGCAGCACGGCGCCTTCGGCGCCTGCCTGATGGCCGAGCCGCAACTCGTTGCCGATTGCGTGAAGGCGATGCGGGACGCGGTTTCGATACCTGTGACCGTCAAGCATCGTCTCGGCACCGATTCGATGGAGGCTTACGAATTCGTGCAGACATTCGTGGCGACGCTCGCCCACGCCGGCTGCGAAACCTTCTTTGTCCACGCCCGCAACGCAGTGCTCAAAGGTCTCTCGCCAAAAGACAACCGCGAGATGCCTCCGCTGAAATACGACTACGTCTACCGCCTGAAGCGCGATTTCCCCGGGCTGCGCATCATAGTGAACGGCGGCGTGAACACGCTGGAGGCAATCGACCCGCACTTGTCGCAGGTCGATGGCGTCATGCTCGGACGCCTGGCCTATCACGATCCTTACGTGCTCGCGCAGGCCGGCGTACGCCTGTTCGGCGAACCGCCGCGATCGCGTTCGGCGATCGTCGACGCAATGTTCGACTATGCAACCGATCAGGTGGCAAGCGGTACGCCGGTGCGTGCGATTGTCCGGCATATGCTCGGGCTCTATCATGGCCAACCGAATGCGAGAATCTGGCGGCGCATGCTGTCGGATGCGAGCTTGCTTGCCGCCAATCGTCCCGGCCTTCTGCTCGACGCCATGCAGGCGACCGAAAACGGTGCGGCCATGCTCGCCGCAGTCGCCTAGTCAGAGTCAAGGCCTTCCCACAGAAAGGAAATCGCGATGGAATACGTGAATCTCGGCAGCACCGGCCTGAAAGTCTCGCGCATCTGCCTGGGCTGCATGAGCTATGGCTCGTCGAAATGGCGCGACTGGGTGCTCGACTACGATGCGTCGAAGCCTTTTTTCAAGCGCGCGCTGGAACTGGGCATCAATTTCTTCGATACCGCCGACATGTACTCGGACGGCGAAAGCGAAGTGGTCACCGGACGGGCGTTGAAGGAGCTCGGCGTATCGCGGGACAAGGTCGTCGTGGCGACCAAGGTGTACAACCCCATGGGCAAGGACCCCAACCAGAAGGGGTTGTCGCGCAAGCACATCATGCATGCGATCGACAACAGCCTGCAGCGCCTCGGCCTCGATTACGTGGACCTCTACCAGATCCACCGCTTCGACCGCAGAACGCCGATAGAAGAAACGCTGGAAGCGCTGACCGACGTCGTCAAGGCCGGCAAGGCGCTCTACATCGGCGCCTCGTCCATGTATGCGTACCAGTTCGCAAAGATGCTGCACGTTTCGGATACGAATGGATTCTCGCGCTTCGTGACGATGCAGAACCATTACAACCTCGTGTATCGCGAAGAAGAACGCGAGATGAATCCGCTGTGCCGCGAGGAAGGCATCGGGCTGATTCCGTGGAGCCCGCTGGCGCGCGGCTTCCTGGCCGGCAATCGCACCAGGGAGAGCTGGGGCGCGACGACGCGTGCGAAGAGCGACGATTTCGCGCACGACATGTACTACGAAGACTCGGATTTCGAAGTCGTCAAGCGGGTGACGGAAGTCGCGAAGAAACGCGACGTGCCGAATGCGCAGGTGGCGATTGCGTGGCTATTGCGGCAACCCGGCGTAACCGCACCCATCGTCGGCGCCACCAAGATGCAACACCTCGAGGATGCCGTCGCCGCACTATCCGCCAAACTGACCGAAGACGAACTGAAGTCTCTCGCCGAGCCTTACAAGCCACACCCCGTACTCGGCAATCTGAGCTGAGTCACCTCACCCCCCCGCCCTCTCCAGTTAACTGGAGAGGGAGCTTGATGCACGACGTCAGTACAGTAACTTTATTTATCACCCTCTCCACCTTTTGGGGAGAGGTGCGCTAGATCGCTTCCACCGTGTCGCCAACCTTGATCGCCCCCGGAGTCGTTACCACGGCGTAGGCGCCGACATTCTGTTCGGCGTCCTGAACAATCGTGCGCAGAACGGACTTGTCGAACGGCAACCCCGTCTGCTCGCGAGTGGTCATGCCACACCGCGGCGTCGGTCCGGGACAGGCGATGGTCAGCTCCCCGATGCACAGGCTCTTGCCGATCCAGCCGTTCTCGACCAGACCTTCGGCGCCTTTCACCGGTTCCACCACGAAGTTCGGCCGGAAACGGCGCACGTCCCAGTTCGCTTTTGGATTCTTCTTTGCCAGATACGCGAGCGACGAAGTGGTCAGAAAGTGTAGCGGGGTCACGTCGAAGTACATGCCGGGAAAAGACGTGAACTCGATGATCTCCTTGGGGAACTGCTCGAGCGCGGGAAACGGCTCGCCGGGTTCGCGCTGGAAGATCTCCTGCAGCTCGGCCATGAACTCTTGCTCGTTCATCGGCCGCCGCCGGTAGTGGTCGAGATCGGTCGGCGGCTGAACCGGCCACAGCGAGGTCGGCTTGCCGACCAGCTTGGACAGCTTGGCATTGACAGCCGGATCGTCGCTCGCGGTCTTCGATCCGTCGGGCAGGGTGATGTCGACATGCGGGGTCGCAGCGCCGTCCGGCTCCTTGCGGAAACGCGCTTCGCAACGCATCAGCACAGGGAATCGTTTTGCGCCCTGGATTTCCTTGTCGTTGTCGTTGCGCATGGCCCAGACGCGATCACCGACGATGCCGATCGGACCGATCGTGGCGCGCGCCATCGTCTGTCCTGCCATGGATTTGACCGGAAAACGCCAGATCTCCTTGATGGTACCGACGACTGCCATTTCATCCCTCCTCTTCTGTTATCGTAACGAGTGAAGGTCGTCGATCCAGGACGGACGAACGATCCATGCCGGAGTCTACGAATGCCCGAGACCGATCGCTTGTACGAACCTGCTGCGCCGCACGCCCTGCTCTGTGTCGGCGGCGGCAAGACGCTGTATATCGGCTCGCTGGAACAGGTCGACTGGCATTTTCATGGCGCGCCGGTATTCATCGCCGGAATAACGGGCAACTTCCGCTTGCGCATGCCACGCGGAGAATGGACGACCTGTCGTGCGGCGGTGATTCCGGCAGGCGTCAAACATGCGCTCGATCTCGGCGGCGAACCGCTCGCGGTTTTCTATCCCGAACCGAACGTCGCCGGCATGTCGGTGCTGACGCGCTTCGGACGCGGCTGGGACGAGCACGAGCGGATACTGGTTGGAAAACACGCCGAACTCGGCACATTCCGCAAACTCTACGAAGATGCGGCCAGCGTGCACTGGAGCGGTGAAGCCCTCGACGACCTGCTTGGCTTCGCCCTGCGCCGCGACGGCGGCAACATCCTCGATGCGCGGCTCGCGCGAGTCGTCGCATGGCTGGACCGGCATCCGGATGACCTGACCGGCGCCGAAAAGCTGGCGAACTCGCAAGGCCTATCGTCGTCGCGCTTCCTGCACTTGTTCAGTCAGCAGATCGGGGTGCCCTTCCGGCGCTACCGCATCTGGAACCGCGTGCGCGCCGCGATGAAGGTCGCATTGTCGGGAAGCAACTTTACCGATTCCGCCATGACCGTGGGCTTCACCGATTCCGCGCATTTCGCGCACTGCTTCCGCAAAACTTTCGGCGTGACGCCCTCTTACGTATTCCGCAAAATCGGGCGCGCCGGCGCGATGCCTGGATCCCGAATCGCTCTGCGCACATGACCGCAATCCGCTTCGACACCTACTATCGCTATGACGATCTCGTACGCTTCCTGACCGATTGGGCGGGGGCGCATCCGGGGCTCGTGCGGCTCGAGCCGGTGGGAAAAAGCTACGAAGGCCGCGAGATCTATGTCGTGCGGGTCACCAATTACAAGACGGGGCTCGACACCGACAAACCAGCGCTGTGGGTGGACGGCAACATCCACGCCACCGAAGTCGCCGGTTCGATGGCCTGCCTGCATCTGCTGCATCGCCTGATTACCGGCTACGGCAAGGACGCGGACATCACGCGTTGCCTGGACACTCGCGCGTTCTACGTGTGCCCGCGCGTAAATCCCGACGGCGCCGAATGGGCGCTGGCCGATGTACCGAAGCTGATCCGCTCCAGCACACGCCCGTATCCTTACGACGAAGAACCGGTCGGCGGCCTCAAGCGCGAGGACATCGACGGCGACGGCAGGATCCTGTCGATGCGCGTACCCGATCCGAACGGACCGTGGAAACTATGCGAGCAGGACTCGCGCATCCTCGTGCGCCGCGATCCGGTCGAGAGCGGCGGCCGCTACTACAGGCTGCTGCCCGAGGGCCGCGTCGATGACTTCGATGGCGTCAACGTCAAGCTTCAGTCGCGCAAGGAACGACTCGACCTCAATCGCAACTTTCCGGCGTTCTGGCGCGCCGAGCACGAGCAGATGGGCGCCGGCCCGTTTCCGACTTCCGAACCGGAGATCGCCGCGGTCACCGGCTTCATCGCCCGGCATCCGAATATCACCGGCGCGATCGCTTTTCATACTTACAGCGGCGTGCTGCTGCGCCCCTATTCGCATCTCGCCGACGAACAGATGCCGCCGGAAGATTTATGGACCTTCCAGAAGATCGGCGAGAAGGGCACGCAGATCACCGGCTACCCGGTCGCGTCCTCGTATCACGAGTTCCGCTATCACCCCAAGGAAGTCATCACCGGTGATTTCGATTCCTGGATGTACGACCATCGCGGGGTATTCGCGTGGACGGTGGAAATCTGGAGCCCGCAACGGCAGGCCGGCATCACGGATTACAAATACATTGACTGGTATCGCGAACACCCTGTCGAGGACGATCTCAAGCTGATGAAGTGGAACGACACCGTACTCAAGGGCAAGGGCTTCGTCGACTGGTACGAGTTCGATCATCCGCGGCTGGGGCGCGTGGAACTGGGCGGCTGGCAGAGTCTCTATACCTGGAGCAACCCACCGCCGCATCTGCTGGAAAAGGAAATCGCGCCGTTCTCGCGCTGGCTGACCTGGCATGCACTGATCTCGCCGAAGCTGGAGATTCTCGAAGCGACGGCGACATCGCTCGGCAACGACACCTGGCGCGTGCGGCTCGCGCTGCAGAACACCGGCTGGTTGCCGAGCTACGTCACCAGGATGGCGAAGAACAAGAAACTCGCACGTGGCGTGGTCTGCGAAATCGAACTGCCGGAAAAAGCGCGGCTTGAAACCGGCAAGCAACGCGAGGAGCTCGGCCAGCTCGAAGGCCGCGCCTACAAGACGGCTGCGGCCAATACCTGGGCCGGATCGAGTGCGGACGAGACCGACGACCGCCTGAAGGTCGAGTGGGTGGTGCGCGCGCCGAAAGGCGCGGTGATCAAACTCATCGCCCGCCATGAGCGCGCCGGCACCGCGATCGCGAGCGTCACGCTCGACTGAGGTTTCCGCGTGACGACGTCCAGGAGCATAGCCAATACGATCGGTTTCGCCTTCGTCGTCGCGGGCCTCCCTCCGCTGGCGCTCGCACTCGGCTGGTTGACCGTTCCCTCGGAGAACCTCCCCGTTCCGCTGTGGGCGATGGGCTGCGGCGGTGCAGCGCTTGCCTTTGCCGGGTTGTCGCTGCTGGTTCCGGAATCGCTTTCGCGGCCGCGCGGTTTGCTGGCTGCGTTGTCGATCACCGCGCTGGCGACCCTCTTCGACTGGATTGCCTTCGGCCGTGTTCACGGCGGCTGGCGCTTCATGCTCGACTCGCTGATGAACGCGCTCGCCCTGCGCCAGAATGCGGCGCACGACGTCGTGGTTTTGTTCGCCGTTCTGCTTACCCTGCTCGCCCTGTGGAGCTGGATGCATTGGGCCCGTCATATGGTGGAACGCGATGCGGGAACTCCCCTGAAAAACGCCGGTCGTAAACGCAAGATGCAGGAAAGCGTCGAATGAACATGGCAGGTATAAGGAGAATTTCATGAAATCCAAAGCAGCTTTGATCGGTTTCATCGCAGCCGGCACCCTTTCAGTCCTGGCTGCGTTCGCAACAACCGCAGCAAGCGCGGCGGATAAGGATCAGAAATACACCAAGGAAGAATTCAAGTCCGACGTCAAGGCGGCGGGAAAAGGTATAAAAGATGCGGCCGTGGACGTCGGCCATCAGGTCGGCACCGGCACCAAGAAGGCCTACCACAGTGCGAAGACCAAGATCAAAAAAGACGTGAAGAATGGCAAGCCCGGCGATGGCAGCATCGCCAGGAAGAACGAAGCCGCTCCGACCGCCACCGAAGGCCACAAATAGGTTCCGGCTTTACCTTAAGTTCTTCAGGAGTCCGTATCATGACCGGCATCCCGATGGGATGCCGGTTTTTATTTGCACAGGACAAGGATGATCACCGATCCGCTCTTCTATGCGCTCGCGATACCCGCGATCCTGATCACCGGCATTTCCAAGTCCGGGTTCGGTGGCGCGATGGGCGGACTTGCCGTGCCGCTCATATCACTCGTCATCCCGCCGGCAGAAGCGGCCGGCATCATGCTGCCGATCCTGTGCACGATGGATGTCATCGGCCTGCGCCGGTTCGCGGGAGCCTTCGACTGGCCCAACCTGCGCATCATTCTTCCCGGCGCGATCGCGGGCATCGCACTCGGTACGCTGTGTTTCGGACTGCTCAACAAGGGTTGGTTGCTGCTGCTGGTAGGCGCCATTGGAGTCGGCTTTCCGCTGCTGAACTGGAGCGGCCTCGCGCGCCGGCAGCAGCCGGCCGGCGTGTCCGTCGTGAAGGGCGGGTTCTGGTCGGCCCTGTCGGGTTTCACCAGCTTCATCTGCCACAACGGCGGCGCGCCGCTGCTGGTCTACCTGATGCCGCAACGCCTGGAGAGAAAACTCTTCGTCGGCACCACGGTGATGTTTTTCCTGGTGGTGAACTACGTCAAACTGGTGCCGTATTATTTCCTCGGCCAGCTTCACACCACCAATCTGCTCACGGCGCTGGTGCTGTTGCCGCTGGCGCCGGTCGGCGTGTACATCGGTCTGTGGATGCAGCATCGCATCACCGACAGCACGGTTTACCGCTGGGCCAATATCCTGCTGTTCGCCACCGGCTGGAAACTGATCTGGGACGGGGTGTCGATGTTGAGGAAGCTGGGCTTGTTCTGAGCCAATGGTCAGGTCGCATCGGCCGGCCCCGCGGGGCGCGATCGGTGCAAGGCAGCGACCATCAGGCCGATGACGAGGATATTCGCCGCCAGCGCACCGATGGAGATCCAGGTGACGCCTTTGAACAATTCATAGACCTCGAAGGGCAGGTAGATTCCCGCGCTCAGGGCGGCAAACCATTCCGCCCAGCGCCTTCCCAGCCACAAGCCGTAGGCCTCGACGAATCGCACTATCGCATACGCTGCCGCCAACGCAGCCAGCATCCATAAACGCGCATCCGTGAGGTTTTCAGAGGCGTCCAGGAAAATGCGCGGGAATCGGCTCGCCGCATTGAGATGCAAATGCGCAACCACCTGCTCCGCGAATTGCTCGATGTCGCGATGGATAAAAGCCAGCAAGCCGAATCCCGTCAGCAGGACCAGCGCACCCTTGACCGCTTCGTACACCGCAATGGTCCGGAGCGTCTTAGCCAGCCGCATGAGCGAGATCAGCGAGAAAAGGTTTCACTCGCCCTCCGAAAAGAACCGATATGCAATTAACCAAGCCCGATCCTCATGGCACTAAGTGGCGCTGTCAGCCGAAGAAGCATGCGTGCTTGTCCTCCTGCACAAGTTGCAGGAAGCCTTCAAGCGTTGGAACCTCTGGCGCCGGATCGTAGCGGTGCCACTTTAGATCGGCGCGCTGCCAGAACACTCTCCAGACGTCTTGTGCCTTCACGTAAGTGGCCTTCGCAAACGCGTGTTCAAACTTTTCATGCGGCCTGTCGAAGCGTGGCCGGACCTCAAAGAGCTCAACGCTCTGGCCGGCAACGCGAAACCCCAGATCCAGCTTTGGCCGTACGTGCGGTTGGGGCCGACGCTTCTCAATGAACGCGCCGACTATGCGTTCGAACCGCTTACGTTCAAATTCGCTCAGCGCCATATCCGCGCCATATAAATTTCCCGTTCAGCGGCGGGCGGCTTCTTGCCCGTCCACTGGAACGGATAGCTATGCGTCTTCACTGCCTTGTCTCGATTGCTTCAAATCCATTGTGTCCATATTGCTGTCCGTCGCTTCGAGCTTGCCCAAAAGTTTGAGCCATAGAAAGCCGACTGTTCCCGCCGTCAGCGAAGCTAAAAGAACTGCCATTTTCGAGGCGTTTATTGTTTCCGTATTGCCGGAAAAAGCGAGATTCGTAATGAAAATTGACATGGTAAATCCAATGCCGCCAAGAATCCCGGCGCCGGAAATATGCCGCCAATTCAAATCGGGGGGCAAGCGGCATAGGCCGCTGGCAACGGCAACGAAACAAAGCAACGTCACACCCAAAGATTTACCCACAATCAAACCGGCGGTGATGCCGACGCTGTTCGTGCTCGTCATGTTTTGCATCCACTCCGCGCCTACAACGATACCCGTATTTGCCAATGCGAAAATCGGCAAGATGATGAACGCAACGGGTTTGTGTAAAAAATGTTCGAGCTTGTGCGAGGGTGACTCTTCGTCGTCGTCTTTAGCGGAGAAGGGGATTGCAAAGGCAAGCATAACACCGGCAATCGTCGCGTGAACGCCCGACTTAAGCGTGAGAAACCACATCAACGCGCCGCCAAGCAAATAAGGAACGAGGGACATTACCCGGAAGAGACGATTCAACGCAATGAGCAGGGTCCAAACTGCCAAGCCACCAACAAGATACCCCACCGAAAGTTGCGCCGTGTAGAAAGCGGCAATAATGACGATCGCGCCCAAATCATCTATGACGGCGAAAGCCACGACAAACACTTTCAGCGACGCGGGAATACGATTGCCGAGAATGGCCAGAACCCCAAGAGCAAACGCGATGTCGGTCGCCATCGGAATCCCGATTCCGGCTTGCGTTGGCGTCCTCGCATTGAGCGAGAAATGAATCAGAGCCGGTGCGACCATTCCGCCGATGGCCGCAAAAATCGGAAGAAGGGCGTTCTTGAAGTTCGACAGTTCACCGACGTAAAGCTCGCGTTCGAGTTCCAGGCCGATGAGCAGAAAGAAAACAGCCATCAGCGCATCGTTTGTCCAATGCTCAAGGCTAAGACCTCCGACATGCGTCTGCCACAAACTCAAATAATCCGCGCCGCTTGAGGAATTGGTAATCAAGAGCGAGATTACGGTGCAGACAGTCAGCAGAATCCCGCTCGATTTTTCCGAGTCGAAAAATTGTTGGAACGTGTTTGACAAGCTTCGCTGGACTATGCCCATCGTCGTCTTTAGATGATTGCGGGATCAGGCTTGGCTAATTGCATATCGGTTCTTTTCGGATGGCGAGTGAGACCGAACAATTTATGCAATTGACCAAGCCTGAGCCATCTTCCACATTTTCTCGCTTGTTCATCTTTTCAATCTCTTGACAAAAGCGCGGCTTGAGCCGAATTGCCACTCCGAACGCATGATACCCGCGAGCGGGAAATGAAAGCGGACTCGGAAATGGCAAAGGGTGAATTGCGAGGTCAGGTGAATTGCGGGGTTACAGGGAATTGCGGAGTCAGGCTGGCAGAATTGCATTATTTATGCGCTTATGCAGGCCTCAACATCCCGCCACTTTACGGAATGATCTTGTTTTGGCGAAACTCGCCGAACAAGCGCAAGAACATTTCCTCGGTATCCAGCGCTTCGCACCAGCCGACGCTACGCGCCTTGACCATGTCGGAGACGACGTCCCATTCCGCTGAGAACACGAAGTCGCCGAATTTCCACGCCGCGATTTCCTCGAAGCGATACGGCTTGAGACCGTGCTTCTTTACGATGCGTTCCCAGACCGGCGCTTTGTCCGCCATGAACTGCTCCAGATTGATATGGCGCTGCGGCCCGACTTCCATGCCGAAAAACTGCGCGATCCTAGGCCACAGGCTGCTCCAGCGGAACAGGTCGCCGTTGGTGACGTTGACCGCCTGATTCGCGCATTGCGGACTGGTCGCCATCCACACCATCGCCCGCGACAGCAGCGCCGAATCCGTTGCCTGGTACAGCGTGTGATAGTTCCCGGGTTTGCCGGGATGCGACAGCGGCAGACCGAGTTCCTTGCATATCGCCGCGTACACCGCGATCACCATGGTCAGATTCATCGGGTTGCCAACTGCGAAGCCGCAGATCGTATGGGGCCTGATCGCCGACCAGGTCCAGCGCTTGCCCCGCTGGCGCTCCTCCAGAAAATCCTGCTGGTCGTAGTAGAACATCGTCTGCGAAACGCGCGGATCGCCTTCCTTCGCCGGCGTCTTGTACGGGCCGAGGTGGCTGCCGTACCACTTGCTGCCCTCGACGAGATTGATGTGCCGCAGATTTGCGGCGGCCGGTTCGATCGCATCCACCAGGTTCCTGAGCATGCCGAGGTTGGCCGCGACCGCCTCCTGCGGTGTCGGTTTTTCGAGATATGCCGCAAAGAACACGTGGCTTATGTCTTTCAGGCGTGCCAGCTTTCGCTGGCAGTCCGTCGGATCCGCCAAGTCTGCCGCGAGGTGCTCATATTTTCCTTCAACGTCGGGCGTGCGCCTCGAGACGGCGACGATGTCCCAGCCGCCGGTTTGAACCAGATGCTTCAACAAGTACCGTCCCACCACACCGGTTGCACCGGTTATCAATGCCGTTCTGCCGCCCATAATCCCGATTTCCAGTTATGCAACCGCGACCGGACCATGCTCGTATCTTTGTATATTGCAAAGGCATTGCGCGGTCCGGCCCGTGAGGATGCCCCCAAGAGCCGGACCCGTCCAATTTCACCCCATGAATTCCCTCACCAGCCGATTAAATTTATCCGGGTTCTCCATGAACATGAAGTGATTGCCGCCTTCGACTTCTTCGAAGATTTCCACGCGCGAGTTGGGAATCTGCGTGCCTACCCACTGTTGCGAGCGCCATCCGACGAGGCTCGTCTTGGCGCCGACGATGAGCGCTGGAATGTTAATCGTGGGCAGCATGTCGCGCCAGTCGTTAGTGGCATGGTCGAACAGCAGACGCGCCGCATAGGGCCGGGGGAACTTGAGGTTCTGCTGGATCACCCAGTCCACCATTTCTTTCGGATAGGCCTTGGTGAACATGCCACTGATAAAGCCCTCGGTGGTCTTTATACCTTCGGGACCGGCAAGTGCGTTGGTAACATTCCAAAGAGCATCCTTGTCGAGAATGCCACCGGCGTCGATTTTTTCCTGTTCGCTCCAGATCGGGTTGATCGAAATCATCGGCATTTGATCGATCAGTATCATCTTGGAGATGCGTTCCTTCCCGAACAGCTCCCAATAGCCCCAGATCACCGAGCAACCCATCGAATGGCCGGCTAGCGTCACGTTGCTCAGATTATTGGCGATCAGGAACTCGTTTACGTCCTTTGAAAGACGGTGAATTCGATATCCGTGAGTCGGTTTCTCGGATTCGCCGTGCCCCCGCATATCCAGGGCAATCACACGATACCGGTCGCTCAGGCCCTCGATCTGGTACTTGAACTGTGCAGCCGTCTGCGACCAGCCGGGAATCATGACCAGCGGCTTGCCGGAGCCGGCCTCGATGTAGTGCAGACGGTAGCCGTCGTTGGTGGTGAAGTATCCTTCCTTGGTGTCCGCGGCCCAGCACTGGGCAGCGAGGAACGATGCAAAAACGAGAGAAATGCTCGCGATGGCGCGTGCCGTGCTAACACGGGTGAACATGGTCTCCTCCTCCGGTGATTTATCTATCTTCTTGATCGCCGAGGCTTTCGCCCCGGGGGAAAATAGCCTACAGAATCGGAAGATTTGCGTCAATTGATCGACCGGGACGCAGGGCGTCCGGGCGCGGGCTGCGAATAGAAATAGCGGCAGACTCCACTTACCACTTCAAATAGAGGCGGATTCAACGTCGCTTTTCATGCCACTGCCTCCTGTCGCTGATGGAGGTACTTCTGAAAGCCGGAAAACACCTAGCCAATCTCGTCCGGCTTGCCAAGATCAGCCACGGCATCGGTGGGCTTCCCCTGTTTTCACGGACACTTTGCTAAGCCTGCGAAGCGTCTTTCGAATTCAATCGGGCTGATCTGACCCGGTCGTTCCTTATTATGGATCCGCACGCATCTATCGTGGTGCGGCCGACAAAGAATCTGCGCAGATATGGTGCGACTGATTTCGGCTCAGAATGAGTTAACGTATTCAATGCTAGAAATAAAGTATCTGGCATGGCTTATGCGCCGTACTTCGGATGTCTAAAGAATCCCTGAAGATTAATACGGCACAATGGTTAGCATCATTCCTCGACGCGAGCAATGGGCCAGCGCGAACCAGGCATACCTGGAAGCCCTGTCCCAGGATACCGATTTACTCCTTGCGGCAACCGATGATTTTGTCGCGCTCAACATCACCGCGAAAAAATCTGCCCTGAAGGACAGCGTGGCTCACGCCAAGTTGCTGCTCGATGTCAAAGATGTAAGAGAACTTATCACCTTACGTCGCCAAAGTAGTTACCCCGGCTTCGAGAAGACGGTGGCATACGGTTGTGTGTTCTATGACCTGATGGCTCAACTCCAGGCTCAGGCATGGCGGCTAGCCGAAATCAGATTCAGCGATTTAGTTGAACCACTTACCAAATCCACGAATTCAGCAGATTCCGGTTCCAATGCGGATTCGGATGTGGCGAGATCTTTCATGGGCCTTGCTCAATTCTCACTCGACGCGATGAAAAGCAGCGGCAAGCAGCTTGCGGCAATGACGGAGCGGAACGTGGCGGCGATGACCATCGCGTCAGTCCAGATCAGCAATACCGCGAAGAATGCGGTTGAGGTTTTTCTTCCCGAGCAACCATGAGCATGCCCCGACTCCGCGGGTGGCACAGCCGCGCGGGCAAGCTAGGGGATTCGCGGATGCTCATTTCCGAGCGGCCGGGACGGCAAACTCGAAGCGCGTGAAGGGCGCCGCGAAGTGACGGGATGCAAGGCTCCTCCCCTTTATCCAAGGGTTTCTCTTTGGTAAAGGTTCAACCCCGGTGGTAACCCCACCGGGGTTTTTTTTGGCCCCTTTTCCCGTGTGAATCAACAGATCAGCCCTTCCGCAAGACGTCTACCGACGGGACACTACTCGACATCCACCGCCCGTCCGCTGCGCAGCGACTGTGTGAGCGCACTACCGATGCGTGTTGCCTCGGTCGCGTCGCGCAGCGTCAAGGGCAGCGGCAGATCGCCCAGTACGGCATCGACGAAGGCCTGCGCTTCGAGCTGGAAGGCTTCGGCGAAGCGCTCGTAGAAAGTCGGCGTGCATTCATTGCGCACGCCGTGCGCATCGGAAATCTCGACCCGGTCGATGCGCGGGTTCTGCCCGACCATGAGGCGTCCCTGCGTGCCGATGATCTCGGACAGGGTTTCGTGGCCGTGCGCCATCGTCCGCGACGCGTAGAAGCACGCGATCTGTCCGTCGCCGAACTCGCAAATCGCCACGCCGTTGTCGACGTCGCCGCATTCGGCGAGGCCTTGGTGGATGGCGATCGTTCCGGCCGCGTAGACGCGCTTGGCGCCGCCCGCGCCGAGGAACCAGCGCGCGACGTCGATGTCGTGGACGCTCATGTCGAGCATGGCGCCGCCGCTGGTCGGCGCGAAGCGCACGAAGAATCCACTCGGATCGTTCTGGTCGGCGGTCTGCGAACGCACCAGGAAAGGCCGGCCGATCAGGCCCGCGCGAACCTTGTCGTAGGCGTCGCGATAGCTCGGATCGAAGCGGCGCACGAAGCCGATCATGACCTTCTGCTTCGGATACTTCGCGGCTTCCTGCTCGACTTTCAGGCAATCCGGAATGTTCAGCGCGAGCGGCTTTTCAGAGAACACATGCTTGCCGGCCTGCAGGCCCTGGATGATCTGGTCGGCATGCAGCGTGGTCGGCGTCACCAGGAACACCACATCGAGTCCCGGATGCGCAAGGAGATCCTTGTAGTCCCGGTACAGATGTTTGACGTTGAGATTTTCTTTGGCCCATTCGAGTTCGCCTGCGACGGGACTGCAGGCCGCTACGAGTTGGGCACCGAGGGTGCGATACGCGAGATTCTGGGCATGGCGCTGTCCCATGCGTCCGATGCCGGCAATGCCGATGCGAAGTGGAGCATTCATCGTTGCGATCTCCTTAAAAAACATACTGCAGAACATTCACCACGGAGGACACGGAGGACACGGAGAAAAAACAAGTCGAGGGAAAGCAGATCGGGGTTAAGAGCAGAGTAACTGTTTGCAGATCTACGTCGCCAACTTTCACCGTGAAGGATCATCGGCCCCGGGAGCATTGCAATCCGAACATTTTCCTTGCAGTTGCCCTTCTTCCGTGTCCTCCGTGTCCTCCGTGGTTCACACTTTTCGAGCCTTACACAAGAGTTATAGCGTGACGATGCGGCCTTCTTGCCAGGAACGCGTCGCCGCGTCGGCGAGTTCAAGCGCCTTTACGCCGTCCTGCAGCGTCGTTCGCACCGGCTTGCCGTGGGTCAATGCGTCGAAGAAATGCGCAATCTCGAGCGCGTAGGCGGCACGATAGCGCTCGAGGAAGAAATGCTCCGGCTTATCCTCGCTCACGCTTACGGCGGTATGCGCAAAAACTTCCGTCGGCTTGTGGTTGCCTGCCTGCAACTGCCCCTTCGCGCCGAGCACTTCGAAGCGCTGGTCATAGCCGTAGGCGGCGCGGCGCGTGGTGTTGATCTGGCACAGGCGGCCGGTTTTGGTGCGGATGGTAACCGCGGTGGAATCGATGTCGCCGGCTTCGCCGATTTCCTTCTGCACCAGGCAACTGCCGGTGGCGTACACGCTCTGCGCTTCGTCGCCGAGTATCCAGCGGAACACGTCGAAATCGTGGATCAGCATGTCCTTGAAGATACCGCCGGAGACCTTGATGTAGCTGACCGGCGGCGGGCCCGGATCGCGGCTGGTGATGATCAGCATTTCCGGGTTGCCGATTTCTCCGGCATCCAGGCGCTGCTTCAATGCGGAGAACGTCGGATCGAAGCGGCGCTGGAAACCGATCATGCACAGCACGCCGGCCTTTGCGACGACGTCGATGCATGCGCGCGCCCGCTCGAGCGCGAGATCCACCGGCTTTTCGCAGAAGATTGCTTTCCCGGCCGCGGCCGCCCGCATGATCAGGTCGGCATGCGTGTCGGTGCTGGAAGCGATGACCACCGCTTTCACCGCCGCATCCTTGAGTGCCGCCTCTGCATCCACAACCTTGGCACCATGCTGCTGTGCCAGCTCGCCCGCCGCAGCCGCGCTCACGTCCACCACGTACCTGAGCTTGACCCCGGGTTGCGCCGCCAGATTGGCGCCGTGGATCTTGCCGATGCGCCCGGCACCGAACATCGCCACTTCGATCATGTCTCCTCCCTACTAGTGTCCCGTTCCGATTGCTGCATTGCGATGCGATCGGAGCGTCGTACAGGGTCACGGAAGATTGTACGAAGTTTTGGTCAGGGTGGAAAATGGGGGTAGGCGGATACCCTCGCTATAGCGTGGAGTACCCTTTTAGGAAACCTCGAAACTCACCACGAAGCAACTGCGTTCAAAGTCAAACTTCTTGTGGGTTTTTCCACGGTTGATTGGACTTGAGCATGGCATTAAGGATGATCAGCATTTTGCGCATGCAAGCGGTAATCGCCACGTAATGATGTTTGCCCGCGTCGAT
>JACQAP010000002.1 GCA_016194905.1 Betaproteobacteria bacterium | reverse complement strand
CTGCGCTTCAGAAGCGAGTTCCGGCCAAAGCCAAGTCGCCCCGTAGCAAACCTAGGAAGCCCAGAAAGCCACGCTAGGTAATCAAGTATTTATAGCAGTCCGCTTACTTTTTGACCTGTTTCGTCAAGTACATACTTCCGTAAAAAAAGGGCGCCGTCGGCGCCCTTTTATTCTTACCGCTATCCCGAATTTATTTGGGATCTATTTTCTGAATCTTGGCCTTGGTGCGCAGGTCCGCGATATAGTCGTCGCGTACCTTGGTCGCCAATTGCTGCTGGATCTGCGGCTTGACCTGATCGAACTCCGGGAAGGGAACCGACTTGATGTCTTCCAGCTCGATGATGTGATAGCCGAAATTGGTCTTGACCGCTTCCTTGGTCCGCTCGCCCTTTTTCAACTTCTTGAGCGCTTCGCCGAAAGGCTGCACATAGCCTTCCGCTTCGCTCCAGTCCAGCTCGCCGCCGCCTTCCTTGGTGCCGGTGTCTTCCGATTTTTCCTTGGCGATCGCCGCGAAATCTCCACCGGCATCGAGATCGGCGATGATCTGTTTGGCGTCGCCCTCCTCTTTCACCAGGATATGGCGTGACTTGTATTGCTTGCCGACTTCGCCGCCGCGTTCGGCTTTCACGCGCTCGTATTCCTTGCGCACGTCGGCTTCGGTTGGCGTGAGCTTTTTGCTCAGATCCTCGATCAGCACCGCCAGAATGATCTGCTGCTTGGCCAGATCGAGCTGGGTCTGGTAATCGGCATTCTTGTCGAGCTTGCGTTTGACCGCTTCCTGAAAGAGGATTTCCCGGGTGATCAGGATTTCACGCAGGTTGTTGCGGAATTCCGGCGAGTCCTGCAAAGGCTGTTGCCCCGGCTGGCCCTGCTGTCCTTGTGATTGCGCCAGCTGCGATTTGGCGACGAAATCCAGCCGTGCCTGCGGAATGCCAACGCCATTCACGATGGCGACGTTCTTCTGTTTGGTTTCCGATTTGGCTTCGGGTTTGGCGTCGGCCGTATTCTTCGGCTTGCTCTCCGGCTTGTTGTCTGCGGCGTATCCTGCGGTGGCTGTGGCAAAGCAGGCTGCCAGCAGCGCGAGCAGGACATGATGTTTGACCGATTGCATTGCAGTTCCTTTGGTGACGGGAGTTGAACTCTGGGCTGGGTGTTTGTGCTTGTTATCGGCTTCAGCGTTCAACCCTTGGCTGAAGTTCCCAATTCTTCGGGCGCATAGGCGCGGATGGCCAGCGCATGGATTTGTTTCGGCATCAGGTCGGAGAGTGCCTCGTAAACCAGCCGATGCCGGGCTACCGCCGGTTTGCCGGTGAATTCGCGCGAAACGATGACGAGCTGGAAATGGCCGCCGCCGTCCTTTGCACCCGCATGACCGGCATGTTCGTGACTGTCGTCGAACACTTCCAGCGCATCGGGAGCCAGACGGGACAACCGCTCGCGAATGAGTTCCTCTATATTCATATTCATTACTTCGGGAAAACCCTGCGAAAGGGCTTCACCGTGACCTTGGCGAAAACGCCTTCGGTAACGTAGGGATCGGCATTGATCCAGGCCTTGGCTTCTTCCAGCGAATTGAATTCTGCGACGATCAGGCTGCCGGTCATGCCCGCCGGGCCGGGGTCGATACTGTCGATGGCGGGAAATGCGCCGCCGAGAATGAGCTTGCCCGCGGCAATCAGTTCATCCACGCGCTTGAGGTGGGCCGGCCGCGACGTGGTTCGCTTGGCCTGGCTGCTCGGAATATCCTCGCCGACGATTGCGTACAGCACTATTTTTTTTCCTCGTGTTCGATATGGCGGCTTAGCAGCAGACCCTGGGCCACGATGAATGCCAACAGCAACCCGGTTCCGCCGAACAGCTTGAAGTTGACCCAGGTTTCGGTCGGGAAGTGAAAGGCGATATACAGGTTGGCGGCGCCCATCAACAGGAAAAACGCGGCCCAACTGAGGTTCAGGTTCCGCCAGACCGAAGCGGGAAGGGTGAGCTGTTTTTCCATCATGGCGCGGATCAGATTTCTGCGAAACAACAGGTCCGCACCGAGCAGGATGGCACTGAATAGCCAGTATAGCACCGTGGGTTTCCACTTGATGAAGGTCTCATCGTGCAGCCAAAGCGTGGCGCCGCCGAAGACCACGATGATCGACAGGCTCACCCACAGCATGGTGTCGACCTTGCGATGGCGCAGCCAGGACCAGCCGACCTGGCAGATGGTCGCCCCGATGGCCACGGCCGTGGCCGTGTAGATCCCCCAGAACTTGAAGGCCACGAAAAACAGCAATACCGGAAAGATATCGAATAGGAACTTCATGATCGTCAAGGGAAAATAACCGGCGGCATTATGGACTCAAGCGCGGGTCGATGTCCAACCGGCATCGGGTAAGATGGCGGCCTTGTTTCGAGTGGGATTCCACGGAAGGAGTTCGCGATGGCGCAGGTAAAGTTGGTGAATTACGACGAGGCATCCGCCGAAGTACGGGCGGTGTTCGACGATATCATGAAGACGCGCAAGACTGACTACATCAACAACATCTGGCGTGCACTCGCCTCGAATCCTCCGGTGCTGAAGCGCTTCTGGGGCCAGATGAAGGAAGTCATGGTGAAGCCGTCAAGACTGGATCCGCTCACCAAGGAACTGATCTACCTCGCGGTCAGCATCAACAACAACTGCGATTACTGCATCAACTCGCATACCTTCGCCGCGCGCAAACACGGGCTCGATGACGAAATGCTCGCGGAGTTGACCGAAGTCATCGCGCTGGCGAACGCCGGCAATCGTTTGACCATCGGGCTTCAGGTGGAACCGGACGAACGCTTCAAGCCCAAGCGCCCGGCCGAGCCCTGGTCGGTGGGCAAAACCGCCAAGGCGAAGCCGGCCAAGGGCCGGCAGAAAGAGCGTTGACGCAGAGGGCGCAGAGGAAACACCGAGGACGCGGAGAAGAATAAATCCGAGTACTGAGTAGTTGTGCGCTTGATTTTCACTCCCTCTCCGCCTTTTAAGGGGAGACAAGGGAACACTTGAAGCGCAGCAGGGCGGGGGTGAGGTGGTATGGACTTGGAACAGATCGTCAGGGAGCGTTACAGTTGCCGCCGGTATTCGACTGAGCCGGTGGCCACGCAGACTATCCGCCGCATTCTGGAAATCGCTCAGCGGACGCCTTCCTGGTGCAATTGCCAGCCGTGGCGGGTTCTGCTGGTCAGCGGCGAGGCGATCGAACGGTTTCGCAACAAACTCTACGCGCATGCAGCTCAGGGCAATCCAACCAAACCCGATTTCCCTTTTCCCTTGCGATACGAAGGCGTCTACCGTGAGCGGCGCAAGGTGTGCGGTGTGCAGCTCTATCAGGCGCTCGGCATCGGTCGCGAAGACAAAGCGTCCGCCGCGCAGCAGTCTCTGGAGAATTTTCGCTTTTTCGGCGCGCCGCACGTCGCACTGATCACCACCGAGGAAGATCTCGGTGTATACGGCGCAGTGGATTGCGGTTTGTATGTGTCGAATTTCATGTTGGCCGCGCATAATCTCGGCGTGGCGTCGATCGCGCAGGCTGCACTCGCGTCTTATCCGGATTTCATCCGCGACCATTTCGGCTTGCCGCCGAACCGCAAATTCGTCTGCGGCATTTCTTTCGGCTATGCGGACCCAAAGCATCCGATCAATACTTACCGTACCGCGCGCGTCAGCGAAACGGAATCGACGACCTGGATCGAGTGAAAAATCAGCCGGTTCGCGCGAATGCGGCAGCCCACTCCGACGGCAATCCGACGCGAAATCTCGCGGCTTTCAGACGACGGTTTAACTTGAGCAGCGCCTTGTCCCGGGTCAGCAGCCAATCGGCCGCGGCGTCGAGTGCCAACATCAGGAATTTCTGATCGTCCGGGTCGCTGCAGCGGGGAAGGGCGGTGGGGCTTACCGGTCGCTGATTGTCATGCCTGATGGTGCAGCGATCGACCTCTGCTAGATGGTCTTTTTTCTGCGCGTCATCCAGCCTGAATTCCGGATAAGCCAGTACCGCGTTCAATTCCTCAAGGCAGGGCTCGTTGATCACGAATTGGATACGCCCGTCCCGGTGTGCCGCCTTCAGCGGCGCGATAGATGGATCGTTGAACACCAGCCAGTCGATCCACATGTTGGTGTCGAGCACCAGTTGCATCGGCGATCTCAAAACCTCTCGTAGCCGTGCAGGTAACGCCATTGTCCCAACGATAACTCGCCGAGCGCCACGCGGCCGATGCGCACGCGCTTCAGGCCCGTCACCTTCAGGCCCACGAGTTCGCACATGCGCCGGATCTGGCGCTTCTTGCCCTCGCGCAACACGAAGCGCAATTGATCGCGGTTCTGCCAAGTGACGTTAGCCGGCTTGAGCGGGACGTCGTCAAGGCTTAAACCGTGGTTCAGAAGCTTCAGACCCTTGTCGTCGAGGCTGCCTTCCACTCGCACGAGATATTCCTTCTCGATGGTGGAATCCTCGCCGATCAGCAGTTTGGCGATGCGCCCGTCCTGGGTAAAAACCAGAAGTCCGGTCGAGTCGATGTCGAGCCGGCCGGCCGGCGCCAGGCCTTTGAGATGCTCGCGCTCGAAGCGCAGCGAGGGATTGTCGCCGGCAAAGCGGCTCGCAGGCACGATCAGCGTACTGGCCGGACGATATCCCTGCTCTGCCTGGCCTGAAACATAGCCGACAGGTTTATGCAGCAGGATGGTGACGCGGGAAATGCTGTCGGCTTTCTTGTCGAGCGTAATGTTTTGCGCCGGATCGATGCGCGTGCCGAGTTCTTCGACACGCACGCCATCAACATAGACCCAGCCGCGCTCGATATATTCGTCCGCTTCGCGCCGGGAGCACAGGCCGCGCTCCGACATAAGTTTGGAGACGCGGACTTTCTGCGCCTCCGCAGGCGGCGAAGGCTTTTGCGCCAGTGAGGGCAAGGTGCCCACAACAGCGGGCCTTGCGGTTGATGAAGGCTTGGGTTGTTTCGCGGGCGCGGAAGCGGGACCGCGTGAGCGCTGCGCAAGCTTGGCGCGCGTGGAACGCGCCACCTCCGGCCGGCTGCCCGGCGTGCTGGCCGGTTTGCGCAGAGTGCCGCGTCCGGTCAAGCCGCCGCGACCAGCTCGCGCAACACATATGGAAGAATCCCGCCGTGCCGGTAGTAATCCACCTCGATCGGCGTATCGATGCGCAACAGGACTTTCACCTCGCGCTGCGAACCATCAGCGCGTCTGATCACAAGCGTCACGTCCTGCTGCGGACGAATCTCGCCGTCGAGACCGGTGATATCGTAAGTTTCGTCGCCTGTGATGCCCAGCGAATCGACGGAGTCGAGTCCCTTGAACTGCAAGGGCAGCACGCCCATCCCAACGAGGTTGGAGCGGTGAATGCGCTCGAAACTCTTGGCGATGACGGCTTTCACGCCGAGCAACTGCGTGCCTTTCGCCGCCCAGTCGCGCGACGATCCGGTGCCGTATTCTTCACCGCCGAAAACAATGGTCGGCGTTCCCTGGGCGATGTACTTCATCGCCGCGTCGTAGATCGACATCTGTTCGCCTGAAGGTTGCAGCAGCGTGACGCCACCTTCGATGCGAGTGCCATCCGCTTTCGGCGGCAGCATGAGGTTCTTGATGCGCACATTGGCGAAGGTGCCGCGCATCATCACCTCGTGATTGCCGCGGCGCGCGCCGTAGCTGTTGAAGTCGGTTTTCGATACTCCATGGGCGATCAGGTATTTTCCCGCCGGCGAAGTGTCCTTGATCGAACCGGCAGGGCTGATATGGTCGGTGGTGACCGAATCGCCGAAGATTCCCAGCGCGTGGGCGCCTGCGATTTTGCCGATCGAACCCGGTTGCATGCCGAAATTCTCGAAGAAAGGCGGCTCGGCGATATACGTCGACTTTGGCCAGTCGTACACCTGACCGGCAGCGGAGGGCACGCTATTCCACAGCGGCTGATCCTTGGCGAGGTTGCCGTACATCCGCTGGAAGGTCCTGGAATCGGTTGCATACTTCATCAGCGCATAGATTTCCTTCGACGTCGGCCAGATGTCGCCGATGTAAACCGGCTTGCCGTCTTTCCCGGTCCCGAGCGGTTCGGTCATCAAGTCCTTCAACACCGTGCCGGCGATCGCATAGGCAACGACCAGCGGCGGACTGGCGAGGAAGTTGCCGCGCAGGTTCGGATGAATGCGGGCTTCGAAATTGCGATTGCCCGACAGCACGGCCGCGCAGACCATGTCGTTGGCGACGATCGCTTCGTCGATCGGCTCGGACAGCGGACCGGCATTGCCGATACAGGTGGTACAGCCATAGGCTGCGACCGTGAATCCGAGTTGCTCGAGGTAGGGCAGCAGCCCGGATGCAGTCAGGTATTCGGTGACTACGCGCGAACCGGGCGCGAGCGAAGTCTTGATGTGCCGCTTGACCGTCAGCCCTTTCTCGACGGCTTTTTTCGCGAGCAGGCCGGCGGCGATCAGCACGCCGGGATTGGAGGTATTGGTGCACGACGTGATCGCGGCGATCATGATGTCGCCTGAACCGATGTCGATGCCGTCGCGGGTCTTGAATCGCTTGCCGAGGTCTTCGGGTTTCTTGGCGAAGCCGTTCTCGGCGACCGGCTTGGAAAACAATTCAGTAACCTTCTTCTTCACGTTGCCGATCTCGATGCGATCCTGCGGGCGCTTCGGTCCGGCTACCGACGGCGTAACGCTGCCGAGATCGAGTTCCACCACCTTCGAGTAATCGATCTCGCCCTTTTTCGGGATGCCGAACAATTTCTGCGCCTTGAAATATGCGGCGAATGCGTCTATTTCTTCCTTGGTACGGCCGGTGCCCTTGAAATATTCGATCGTGACATCGTCCACCGGGAAGAAGCCCATGGTGGCGCCGTATTCCGGCGCCATGTTGCCGATGGTCGCGCGGTCCGGCAGCGGCAGGCTGGCGGTGCCCTCGCCAAAGAACTCGACAAATTTGCCGACAACCTTTTCCCTGCGCAGCAACTCGGTGATGGTCAATACCAGGTCGGTGGCCATCACGCCTTCGCGCAGCTTGCCCTTGAGGTATACGCCGACGACGTCCGGCGTCAGGAAATAGACCGGCTGACCGAGCATACCGGCCTCGGCTTCGATGCCGCCGACGCCCCAGCCGACCACACCGATGCCATTGATCATCGTGGTATGCGAATCGGTGCCGACCAGCGTGTCGGGATAGTAGACGCCGTCTTTTGCATGCACGCCGCGCGCCAGGTATTCGAGGTTCACCTGATGAACGATGCCCACACCGGGAGGCACGACCTTGAACGTGTCGAAGGCCTGCATGCCCCATTTCATGAACTGGTAGCGCTCCTTGTTGCGCTGGAATTCCAGTTTCATGTTCAGATCGAGCGCCTCCTTCGTACCGTAATGATCGATCTGCACCGAGTGATCGACGACCAGGTCGACCGGAACCAGCGGCTCGATGACCTTCGGATTCTTGCCCATCTTCGACGCGACCCCGCGCATGGCGGCAAGGTCCGCCAGCAAAGGCACACCCGTGAAATCCTGCAACACGATGCGGGCGACCACGAAAGGAATTTCCTCCGTACGCGATGCGGTCGGCGCCCACGCCGCGAGTTGCCGGACGTGCTCTTCGGTGACTTTCTTGCCGTCGAAGTTGCGCAACACCGATTCCAGCACGATGCGGATCGAGACCGGCAGGCGGGAGATCTTGCCGATGCCGGCCTTCTCCAGCGCGGGCAGGGAGTAGAACTTTCCCTTTTTGCCGGCGCCGGGAGAGAACTCTTGGAGCGTGTTGAACAGGCTGTGGGTCATGTTGGAATCTCCAGGAATAAATACGTCAGTTGGCACAAGGGCCAAGGCGCAAGCCGTTGATGATGTCCAGTATGGGCGATGCTGCAGTGTCGCCGTCCTTCTTCACCTTTTGCGTGTCGGAGTAGGTTCCGGCGGCTGCCACGATGCGACCGCTGACCTGCGCGGCCTTTCCGCCCAGTTGGCAGGAGCCGGAGTATTGTCCGCGTTCGCCGTGCCATTCTATTTTCCAGTCCTTGCAGCCGCTTTTTTCTTCGCGCGAAAGGAAGCCATTGACGGGCGACATCGGGTCCGCGATGTCGGTTGCGGTGATGCAGAAGCGGCCGATGAGGTTCGCCGCCATGCCGCCAGAGCGGGTGAATTCCCACGTCCCCGGGTGCATCGGATTGGAATCCGCCCACGCAGGGAGCGCCGCGGATAATCCGACCAGCAGCATCAGGGCGACGGTTCGCATCGGAAGGTCAGATGACCATCATGTCGACGAACTCGTTGACCGGTGTCGCGGCCAGCTTTTTGGGATCGAGGCACAAATCGAGGATCGCCTTCTGTTGCCTGGTCGGGAAGCGCCGCGCCAGGTTGGTCTTGAACTTCTCCACCAGTACCGGCATGCCTTCCTTGCGCCGGCGTCTGTGGCCGATCGGATACTCGACCACGATTTCCTTCAGTTTCTTGTCGTCGGCGAACTCGACCGTCAGCGCGTTGGCGATCGAGCGCTTTTCGGGATCGTGATAGTCCTTGGTGAATTGCTTGTCTTCGACGCAGACGATTTTGTCGCGCAGTTTGTCGATGCGGCGATCCTTGGCGATCTCGTCTTCGTAGTCGCCGGCGGTCAGCCGGCCGAACAGGATCGGCACAGCCACCATGTACTGGATGCAGTGGTCGCGGTCGGCCGGGTTGTTCAGTGGGCCCTTCTTGTCGATGATGCGGATGCAGGCTTCGTGCGTGCGAATGGTGATCTTGCGGATGTCCCCCGGATTCTTGCCGAGTTTCTGCAATTCCTTGTGAATCTGCATCGCGGCTTCGACCGCGGTCTGCGAGTGGAACTCAGCCGGGAAGGAAATCTTGAACAACACGTTCTCCATTACGTAGCTGCCGTAGGGGCGCTGGAACTTGAAGGCATTGCCTTTGAACAGCACGTCGTAGAAACCCCAGGTCTTCACGCTCAGTACGGACGGATAACCCATTTCACCGGTCTTTGCGATCAGCGCCAGACGTACCGCGCGGCTGGTCGCGTCCCCGGCAGCCCAGCTCTTGCGCGAACCGGTATTGGGTGCATGGCGATAGGTACGCAGGCTGTGGCCGTCCACCCACGCCAGCGACACGGCATTGATAATCTCGTCGCGCGTCAGGCCGAGCATTTCGGCTACGACTGCAGTGGATGCAACTTTGACCAGTACGACGTGATCCAGCCCGACCTTGTTGAAACTGTTTTCCAGCGCAATGCAGCCCTGGATCTCGTGCGCCTTGATCATCGCGGTCAGCACGTCCTGCACGGTCAGCGGCTTTTTGCCCGCGGCGACAGCGTTGCGCGACAGCCAGTCCGCGGTGGCGAGAATGCCGCCAAGATTGTCGGAAGGATGGCCCCACTCGGCGGCAAGCAAGGTGTCGTTGAAATCCAGCCAGCGGATCATCGCGCCGATGTTGAACGCTGCCTGGATCGGGTCGAGCTGGAACGAGGTCCCGGGCACCTTTGCACCATTCGGCACCACCGTACCCTGGGTCACCGGACCCAGCAGTTTGGTGCAGGCGGGATACTCCAGTGCCTCGAAACCGCAACCCAGCGTATCGATCAGGCAATAACGCGCAGTTTCGTACGCCTCCTTGCCGGCGATCTTGTATTTGGTGACGTAGTCGACGATGTCGACCAGAACCTGATCGGGCTTCGGGCGGACGTTGGAGATATGGGCGGACATAAGTCTTGGGGTTCCTGGTTTTGCTCGATATTCAGCTTGTGATTACGACGCTTTTCCGATGAGGCTTGATCCGTCACTTCCGCTTGTCGATCGAAACCCATTTCAGGTTCTCGGGACCCGTGTAGTTGGCACTGGGACGGATGATCTTGCCGTCCTGGCGCTGCTCGATGACATGCGCCGCCCAGCCTGAGGCACGGCTGACGACGAAGATCGGCGTGAACATCGCAGTCGGGACCCCCATCATGTGGTAGCTGGTGGCGCTGTACCAGTCCAGGTTCGGGAACATCTTCTTCTCGCGCCACATGACCTGTTCCACGCGCTCCGAGATGTCGAAGAGTTTCATGTCGCCCGCGTCCCTGGACAGCCGCCGCGCGACTTCCTTGATCACCTGGTTGCGCGGGTCGCCGGTGGTGTAAACCGGATGGCCGAAGCCGATGATGATCTGCTTCTCGGCAACGCGTCTGACGATATCGGCTTCGGCATCGTCCGGGTTGTCATAACGCCCGATGGTGTCGAAGGCGAACTCGTTGGCGCCTCCGTGCTTCGGACCTTTGAGCGCTCCGATCGCGCCGCCGATCGCGGAATACATGTCGGAGCCCGTGCCGGCGATGACGCGTGCCGTGAACGTGGACGCGTTGAACTCGTGTTCGGCGTAGAGGATCAGCGAGGTATGCATCGCCCGCTCCCATGGCGCCGACGCCTTCCTGCCGTGCAGGAGGTGCAGAAAATGGCCGCCGATCGAATCGTCGTCGGTCTCGACTTCGATGCGCCGCCCCGAATGCGAAAAGTGATACCAGTAGAGCAGCATCGAACCGAAGCTGGCCATCATCCGGTCGGCGATGTCGCGCGCCTCGCTGAGCTTGTGCTCCTGATTTTCCGGAAGCACGGCGCCCAGCGCGGAACAGCCGGTTCGCAGGACGTCCATGGGATGCGTATTCGCCGGGATGCACTCCAGGATGTCCTGGACCGACGCGGGCAGGCCGCGCAGCGCCTTGAGCTTGCGTTTGTAACCGGCCAGTTCGGCGACGGCCGGCAGTTTACCGTGAACCAGGAGGTAGGCGATCTCCTCGAACTCGGCGTCCTCCGCGAAATCCAGGATGTCGTAACCGCGATAGTGAAGGTCGTTGCCGGCGAGGCCGACCGTGCACAACGCGGTGTTGCCGGCGGTAACGCCGGACAAGGCGACGGATTTCTTGGGTTTCGGCGTCATTGCCGCGGCTTCGCTCATTTTTGTTTTCCCTTCGCGAACAGTTCGTCGAGCTTGTTTTCGTAATCGTGATAGCCGAGATACCTGTACAGATCGGCGCGCGTTTGCATCATCGGAATCAGGTTCTTCTGCGTGCCTTCCGAGCGGATGGTCTGATACACCTTCAGCGCCGCGGCGTTCATCGCACGGTAGGCCGAGCAACAGTAAAGCACGATGTCGACGTCCACCGAGCCGAGCTCGGACGTCGTGAACAGCGGCGTATGTCCAAACTCGGTGATATTGGCGAGGATCGGGACTATCACCGCGCTCTTGAATTTTTTGTACATCGCCAACTCGGTCATGGCTTCCGGAAAAATCATGTCGGCACCGGCTTCGACATAGGCGCAGGCGCGTTCGATCGCCGCATCCAGGCCTTCGACCGCCAGCGCATCGGTGCGGGCCATGATGACGAATTCCGGATCGGTGCGTGCGTCGACCGCGGCCTTGACCCGGTCGACCATTTCTTCCTTGCTGACGACTTCCTTGCCGGGGCGGTGGCCGCAACGCTTGGCGCCGACCTGGTCTTCCAGGTGCACGGCGCCGGCGCCGGCCTTGATCATCGAACGGACCGTACGCGCAATGTTGAATGCGCTACCCCAGCCGGTATCGATGTCGACCAGCAGCGGCAGCGCAGTGACTTCGGTGATGCGACTCACATCGGTCAGCACGTCTTCCAGGGTGCTGATGCCGAGATCGGGCATGCCCAGCGAGTTGGCGGCCACGCCACCGCCGGAAAGATAAAGCGCCTTGAAGCCGGTCGCCTCGGCCATGCGCGCGGTGTAGGCGTTGATCGCGCCGATCACCTGCAGGGGCTTTTCGCTGGCGACGGCGCCCCGGAATTTCTGTCCTGCACTGGTTTGCATGCTGTGATGTCCCTCGGGATGGTTCATGCTGCGTCGGCCCTGCCCGGACGGCGCCGAGATGCGACGAGCAAATCTATTTCATTTCAGCAGATGCTTGATCGCGTCGCGCTCTTCTTCCAGCTCCTTGAGCGTGGCGTCCATTTTCGAGCGGCTGAAAGGATCGATCTCGAGGCCTTTGATCATCTGGTATTTGCCGCCTGAACAAGTGACGGGGAAACCATACATCACGCCTTCCGGAATGCCATAAGAGCCGTCGGAGGCGAATCCCATTGTGACCCATTTGCCGTTCGTGCCCATGACCCAGTCGCGCACGTGATCGATGGCGGCGTTGGCCGCCGATGCGGCGGACGACAATCCGCGTGCTTCGATGATCGCGGCACCGCGTTTGCCGACGGTTGGAATGAACACATCGCGGTACCAGGTTTCGTCATTGACGACCTTCGGCGCAGGCTGGCCGCCGATGGTGGCGAAACGGTAGTCCGGATACATGGTCGGCGAGTGATTGCCCCAGACGATCAGCCTGTCTATCGAGTCGACCGGCTTGCCGGTTTTGGACGCGAGCTGGGACAGCGCGCGATTGTGGTCCAGACGCAGCATCGCGGTGAAATTTTCGCGTGGCAGCCCGGGCGCGCTCTTCATTGCGATGTAGGCATTGGTGTTGGCAGGGTTGCCGACCACCAGAATCTTCGCGGTGCGCTTCGCCACTTCGTCGAGCGCGCGTCCCTGGCCGGTAAAGATGGCGCCATTGGCTTCGAGCAGATCCTTGCGCTCCATGCCTTTCGAGCGGGGGCGGGCGCCGACCAGCAGGGCGACGTCGATATCGCGAAAGGCGACTTTCGGGTCGGAGGCAGTGGTCATGCCCGCAAGCAGCGGGAACGCACAGTCGTCCAGTTCCATCATCACGCCTTTGAGCGCGGCCTGCACCTTTTCATCCGGTATTTCCAGCATCTGCAGGATGACCGGCTGATCCTTGCCCAGCATTTCTCCGCTGGCAATGCGGAACAGCAGGCTGTAGCCGATCTGGCCGGCGGCGCCGGTGACTGCGACTCGGAGGGGTGTTTTCATCAAGAGGGGCTCCTGCGTGCGATGAACTGGCGATTATTTGGAATTCGAATCTGATCTGATCCGTTCGCGCCGGCCGATTCGCGAGTTCGGCACATTGTTCCGGCGGTCTGGGAATCGCCAAACATCATAACGAAGCGGGTTTGCCGGTGTCAAACAGGTCTTGTATCTTATAAAAGACATCTGTTTTCGTGGACGACGGCGCCGACTATGTGCTAAAAATCCCTCTGCGACATGAAGACCATCGCCAGCGTTACCGCGCCCGCATTCCAGCCGCTTTACCGGCAGATCAAGACTCTGATCACCCAGAGCCTGGTATCCGGAGAATGGCGTCCGGGCGATTTGATTCCGAGCGAAATCGAGCTCGCCAGCCGCTTCAGCGTAAGCCAGGGCACGGTGCGCAAGGCCATCGGGGAACTCGCCGACCAGAATCTGCTGGTCCGTCAGCAGGGCAAAGGCACTTTTGTCGCTTCGCATTCCGAAGAGCGCAGCAAATTTCCCTATCTGCGCATCACGCCGGATCGCGGCGCGCTCGATGAACTCGCCGCCACGCTGCTCGATTGCCGCAAGGTGAAACTCGATGCCGCTGCCGGGAAAAAACTCGGGCTGGCAGCCGGGGCCGGCGCTTTTCTGATTACCCGGGTGATGTCCATTTCCGCCAGGAAGACGATCTACGAGGAAATCCGCTTGCCGGCTACGCGCTTCAAGGGGTTGTCGGCCGAGACCATCGAACGGCATCACTGCATGTTGTACAGCATGTACGAGACCGAGTTCGACGTGCGCATCCTCCACGTCGAAGAGCAGATCAAGGCGCTGGCCGCCGAGCGTGCCGCGGCCGGACATCTCGGCGTGTCCGAAGGAACGCCGCTGCTGGTCATCGAGCGCGTAGCCTATACTTACGCCGACAAGGCAGTTGAACTGCGCCGCAGTTACTGCAGTACCAGAGAGCATCACTACCGTAACCGCATCGTTTGAACGCCGCTTTTCCGGAACCTTCGATGATTACCAGCCAGCGTCCGAAATACCTCGACTTGTTCAGAATCCGGCTGCCGTTGCCCGGCCTGGTATCCATTCTTCATCGCATCAGCGGCACCGTATTGTTCGTATTCGCCTGGGCACTGCTGTATCTGCTGCAGGAAAGCCTGCAATCGCCCGAAAGTCACGCCCATTTCGCGGCGCTCACGGGCCATTGGCTGGTCAAGCTGTTCCTGATCGGCATGCTGTGGGCGTTCCTGCACCACTTTTTCGCCGGGCTGCGCTTTCTTCTGCTGGACGTACATGTCGCGAGCGATCTCGGGGCAACGCGCGCAATGAGTTGGGCTGTACTGATTGTCAGTCTGTTGCTTACCGCGATCCTGGGGATGCGGCTGTGGTGAAACGCATGGTCACCGGTGCCCACTACGGGCTGAAAGACTGGCTGGCGCAGCGTGTCACCGCGCTGGTCATGGCTGCATATGTAATCGTCGTCGTCGGCATCCTGCTGACTACTCCGCCGCAAGACTACGAGGAATGGCGCTCGCTGTTCAGGAATCAGCTGATGCGGATTGCGACCTTCGTCTTCTTCATCAGCCTGTTCTGGCACGCATGGATAGGCGTGCGCGACATTCTGATGGATTACGTCAAACCCACTGGCGTGCGCCTCGGTCTGGAGGTCACAGTCGTGCTGGTTTTGGTCGGCTATGCCGTCTGGGCTGTTCAAATCCTCTGGAGTCTCTGACACATGGCCATCCCGGTCAGAAAATTCGATGCGGTCATCGTAGGCGCCGGCGGCGCCGGCATGCGCGCGTCCCTGCAACTCGCCGAGGCGGGTTTCAAGGTCGCCGTGTTGTCGAAAGTGTTTCCCACCAGGTCGCACACCGTCGCCGCACAGGGTGGCATCGGCGCAGCGCTCGGCAACATGGGCGAAGACAGCTGGATGTGGCACATGTACGACACCGTCAAGGGGTCGGACTGGCTCGGCGATCAGGACGCCATCGAGTTTCTCTGCCGCGAAGCACCCAAAGTCGTGATCGAGCTCGAGCATTTCGGCATGCCGTTCGACCGCAACGCGGATGGGTCGGTTTATCAACGGCCGTTCGGCGGCCACATGCGGAATTTCGGCGCCGGGCCGGCAGTGCAGCGTTCATGTTGCGCCGCGGACCGCACCGGGCACGCGATGCTGCATACGCTTTATCAACGCAACGTCCGCGCGAACACGCTTTTTTTTGTGGAATGGATGGCGCTCGATCTGGTACGCGATGCGTCCGGACAAGTGCTCGGCGTGACTGCGATGGAAATGGAGACCGGCGAGGTCTCGATATTGCACGCACGCGCGGTGTTGTTCGCCACGGGTGGAGCGGGGAGGATCTATTCTGCGAGCACGAATGCGTTCATCAATACCGGCGACGGCCTTGGCATGGCGGCACGTGCCGGTATCCCGCTCGAGGACATGGAGTTCTGGCAGTTCCATCCGACTGGCGTGGCCGGCGCCGGTGTACTGATTACCGAAGGTGTGCGCGGCGAAGGCGGTTACCTGCTGAACAAGAATGGCGAGCGTTTCATGGAACGCTATGCGCCCAACGCCAAGGACCTGGCAAGTCGCGATGTGGTGTCGCGGGCGATGGCAACCGAAATCAAGGAAGGCCGCGGCTGCGGGCCTGAAGGGGACTATGTGCTCCTCAAGCTCGATCATCTCGGCGTCGATCTGATCGAGGACAAGCTGCCGGGCATCCGCGAGATCGCGAAAAAATTCGCCAACGTCGATCCGGTAAAGGATCCGATCCCGGTCGTGCCCACTTGTCACTATCAGATGGGTGGCATCCCGACCAACTATCGCGGCGAGGTGGTGGTCCCGCAAGCAGGGAACCCCGAAGCTGTCGTGGCCGGTTTTTATGCGGCAGGCGAGTGCGCCTGTGCCTCGGTACATGGCGCCAACCGGCTCGGAACGAATTCGCTGACCGACCTATTGGTATTCGGCAAGGCCTCGGGCGACACGATGACCCGTTTCCTGAAAGAAAATCCCGGACACAAGGACCTGCCCAAGGACGCCGCCGACAGCACGTCCGCGCGGCTGTCCAGGCTCGACGGCCAGCAGGGCGGCGAGAGCGTCCACGAAGTGGGCGGCGAGATGCGACGCGTCATGCAGGCGCATTGCGGCGTGTTTCGTTTTCCCGACATGCTTGTCGACGGCGTGAAGAAGATCAAGGAGACCGCCGAACGCGCCCGGCGCACTGCGATCCGTGACAAGAGCAAGGTATTCAATACCGCTCGGGTGGAAGCGCTGGAACTCGACAATCTCATCGAAGTCGCGGTGGCAACCTTGGTGTCCGCAGAGGCACGCAAGGAAAGTCGCGGGGCCCACGATCGCGCCGACCATCATCGGCGCGACGATGCGAACTGGCTCAAGCATACGCTCTGGTACAAGGACGGAAGCCGGCTGGACTACAAGCCCGTGCACATGACCCCGCTGACTACGCAGACCGTCGAGCCGAAGGTGAGAACGTATTGAAAGAAGCAGGGCTTTGCAGGCCGGAAATAAAGAAACAGTGCGGTTTCGCCGCTATATGCCTCAATTCCGGTCCATGATTTCATGGAGACAGTATGAAATTCAGAATTTACCGTTACGATCCGGACAAGGACGCGGCGCCGACCATGCGGGACTACGACGTCGCGATGCAGTCGACCGACCGCATGCTCCTCGACGCGCTGATCCGCATCAAGTCGATAGACGACTCGCTGTCCCTGCGCCGGTCATGCCGCGAAGGGGTGTGCGGCTCGGACGCCATGAACATCAACGGCAAGAACGGCCTGGCCTGCATCACACGGCTAAGTGACCTGAAGGAGCCGGTGGAACTGCGGCCGCTGCCGGGATTGCCGGTAATCCGTGATCTGATCGTGGACATGACGCAGTTTTTCAAGCAGTACCACTCGGTGAAGCCTTATTTGGTCAACAATCAGCCGTCGCCGGAAAAGGAAAGGCTGCAGTCACCCGCCGAACGCGAAGAACTCGATGGGCTGTACGAATGCATCCTGTGCGCTTGCTGTTCGACCGCCTGCCCGTCGTTCTGGTGGAATCCCGACAAGTTCGTCGGCCCGGCCGGCCTGCTGCAGGCTTATCGTTTTCTCGCCGACAGTCGCGACGAGGCCACCAGTGAACGCCTCGACAACCTCGAAGATCCTTACCGGCTGTTCCGCTGTCACTCGATCATGAACTGCGTCGATGTCTGCCCCAAGGGGCTGAATCCGACGCGTGCGATCGGCAAGATCAAGGACTTGATGGTCAAGCGGGCGGTGTAACTGCGCAATGTCCGAAGCCGACCGGATCCGCTGGCAATGCCGGCGCGGATTGCTGGAGTTGGACCTGGTTCTGGCAAAATTCCTGGACCGTCATTTAGAAAATTTGTCACCCGCCAGGCTTGCGGCATTCAAACGACTACTCGACTATCCGGACCACGATTTGTGGGATTTTGTAACCGGAAAAATGACGCCGCCGGATGCGGAAGCGACACAAATCATCAAATTATTTGAATAATTTTTATTGCACCGCATCCAGATATTTCCGGGTTGCAAGAAGCTGTTAAACTTAAGACTTTAATGGGTTGGAAAGCGAGCGGGGACATGGAAAGGCAGCGCACCGCAACAATCTCGTTCAACGACGGTACGCAGCCCGTCGAGTTCCCCGTTATCGGCGGCTCAATCGGGCCCGAAGTGGTCGATATCCGGACGCTGCTCGGCAAGACCGGAAAATTCACGTATGACCCTGGATTTCTCTCGACTGCCAGTTGCCGTTCCGCGATCACCTACATCGACGGCGACGCCGGCGTGTTGCTCTACCGCGGCTATCCGATCGAGCAATTGGCGCAGCATTGCGATTTTCTGGAAGTCTGCTACCTGCTGCTGACCGGCGAGTTGCCGAACAAGGAGCAGAAGACGCAATTCGTCACCACCGTCACGCGCCACACGATGGTTCACGACCAGCTCAACAATTTCTTCCGGGGCTTCCGGCGCGATGCGCATCCGATGGCGGTAATGGTTGGCACCGTCGGCGCATTGTCCGCGTTCTATCACGACTCGCTGGATCTGAATAACCCGGCGCACCGCGACATTTCGGCATTCCGCCTGATCGCAAAAATGCCGACGATCACGGCGATGGCGTACAAATATACGATGGGCCAGCCTTTCGTGTATCCGCTGAATTCCCTTTCGTATTCGGCTAATTTTATGCGCATGATGTTTGCCGTGCCCGCGGAAGATTACAAAGTGAACGATGTGCTGGTACGCGCGCTGGACCGGATCTTCATCCTGCATGCGGACCATGAGCAGAATGCCTCGACGTCTACCGTTCGACTGGCCGGTTCATCAGGAGCCAATCCGTTTGCCTGCATTGCCGCGGGAATCGCCTGCCTGTGGGGGCCGGCCCACGGCGGCGCCAACGAGGCCGCACTCAACATGCTCGAACAGATCGGCGATGTTTCCAAGATCGGCGAGTTCATTACGAAGGCGAAAGACAAGAATTCTGGCGTGAAGCTGATGGGCTTCGGTCACCGGGTTTACAAGAATTACGATCCGCGCGCCAAGCTGATGCGCGAGACCTGCTACGAAGTGCTCAACGAACTCGGCTTGCAGAACGACCGCTTGTTCAAGCTGGCGATGGCGCTGGAAAAAATTGCGCTCGAAGACGATTACTTCGTAAGCCGTAAACTCTATCCCAACGTGGATTTCTACTCGGGCATCGTGCAGCGCGCGCTGGGCATCCCGGTGTCGATGTTCACGTGTATTTTCGCTCTGGCGCGCACGGTGGGCTGGATCGCGCAGTGGAACGAGATGATCGCCGATCCGGAGCAGAAGATAGGCCGGCCCAGGCAGCTCTACACCGGTGCCGCCAAGCGCGATGTGTTGCCCATCGAAAAACGCTGAGATCGGGCGAACGGGCCCCGGTTGTTTTTCGCGCTCCAGCCGCCATATCAACGATGAGGAGATAGCGCCATGATGAAGGAATCCCTCGGCAGTTCTTACCTCTTCGGTGGTAACGCGCCCTTCATCGAAGACTTATACGAGACCTACCTCGAGAATCCCGAGGCCGTGACGCCGGAATGGCGGCGCTATTTCGATCAAATGCAGCAGCAATCGAGTGGCGCGCGCGACGTTGCGCATGCACCGGTCGTCGAGTCTTTCATCCGCCTTGCCAAGAGGCGCGGCAACGGCAACGGCCACGCGCACGTCCCCACCGACGCTGTGGCAACCGTGGAGAAGAAGCAGGTCTCGGTATTGCAGCTGATCAATGCCTACCGCTTCCTTGGTGTGCGTCATGCCAGCGTCGACCCGCTCAGGCGCTTCGACAAACCGATTGTTCCCGAGCTCGATCCCGTGTACTACGGCCTGACCGAGGCCGACATGAATCTGGTATTCAACAGCGGGTCGCTTGTAGGTCCGGATCAAATGCCGCTGCGGGAGATCCTGCGTGCGGTGAAGGAAACCTACTGCGGGACGATCGGCATCGAATATATGTACATTACGGATACCCAGGTAAAGCGCTGGATTCAGCAGCGCTTCGAGGGAATCCGCTCCCAGCCCAGTTACGATGCCGATTTCAAGCGCCATATTCTCGAGCGCTTGACGGCCGCGGAAACCCTCGAAAAATACCTGCATACGCGTTACGTCGGCCAGAAGCGTTTTTCGCTGGAAGGCAGTGAAAGCGTCATTCCGCTGCTCGATCTGGCGCTGCAGCGTGCAGGTACCAAGGGTATCCAGGAGACGGTCATCGGCATGGCCCACCGCGGACGCCTGAACGTGCTGGTCAACACGCTCGGCAAGATGCCGAAGGACTTGTTCTCGGAGTTCGAGGGCAAGCAGTTCGAGCAACTGCCGATGGGCGACGTCAAGTATCACCAGGGTTTCTCATCGGACATCATGACGCCGGGTGGCCCGATGCACCTGACGCTGGCGTTCAATCCCTCGCACCTCGAAATCGTCAATCCGGTAGTCGAGGGTTCGGTCAGGGCGCGCCAGCATCGGCGCAAGGATCGCGATGGTACGCAAGTGCTGCCCGTCGTGCTGCACGGCGACGCGGCGTTCATCGGCCAGGGCGTGGTCATGGAAACGCTCAATCTGTCGCAGACTCGCGGCTACGGAACCGGCGGCACGGTTCACATCATCGTCAACAACCAGATCGGTTTCACCACATCCGATACGCGCGATACGCGCTCGACCCTGTACTGCACGGACGTCGCCAAGATGGTCGAAGCGCCGATCTTCCACGTAAACGGCGACGATCCCGAAGCGGTGTCGCTGGTGACCGAGATCGCCCTGGATTTTCGCATGGAGTTCCATAAGGACGTCGTTATCGATCTGGTGTGCTTCCGCAGGCTCGGCCATAACGAGCAGGACGAGCCGATGGTGACGCAGCCGCTGATGTACAAGCTGATCGGCCACCATCCCGGCACGCGCAAGCTCTATGCCGAAAAACTTGCCGCCCAGGGCGTGATCAAGCCGGCGGATGCCGACGAAATGGTCAAGACCTACCGCGACGCGCTGGATGCGGGTTTTCACACCAACAAGACCGTTCTTTCCAATTACAAGCCGCCGTTCCAGGTGAACTGGGCGCCATTCAAGAACATTCCGTGGACCTACAAGGCGGTTACCGGTCTGCCGATGGACACGTTAAAGCAGCTCGCCACGAAACTTACGACGGTCCCGCAGCACTTTAAATTGCATCCCCGTGTCGAAAAAATCGTCGCCGATCGCCGCGCCATGGCGGCAGGAACGTTGCCCCTCGACTGGGGCATGGCCGAGAACCTGGCCTATGCTTCATTGCTCAAGGACGGTTATGCAGTGCGCCTGTCGGGACAGGACAGCGGCCGCGGCACCTTCTTTCATCGTCACGCGGTATGGCATGACCAGAACCGCGAACGCTGGGATGCCGGCACTTATATTCCGTTGCAGCACATCAGCGAGAACCAGCCGGACTTCGTGGTAATCGATTCGGTGCTCTCCGAGGAGGCGGTGCTGGGTTTCGAATATGGCTACGCCACCGCGGAGCCGAACGAACTGGTCATTTGGGAAGCGCAATTCGGGGATTTCGGCAACGGCGCGCAGGTCGTGATCGACCAGTTCATCGCCGCAGGCGAGGTCAAGTGGGGAAGAATCTGCGGCCTGGCGCTGATGCTGCCGCATGGCTATGAGGGCCAAGGCCCGGAGCACTCTTCGGCGCGGATCGAACGTTATCTGCAACTGTGCGCGGATTACAACATGCAGATCTGCATTCCTTCGACACCGGCGCAGATGTTCCACCTGCTGCGCCGGCAGATGATCAGGCCGTTTCGCAAACCGCTGATCATCATCAGTCCGAAAAGTCTGCTGCGTCACAAGGAATCGATCTCTTCTCTGGAACATCTGGTCAACGGCGAATACCAGGTAGTGATCCCGGATGCGGAACTGCAGAACACCCAGAAGGTGAAGCGAGTGGTATTTTGCAGCGGCAAGGTTTACTTCGATCTGGTGGCGGCCCGGCGCGAGCGCGGCATCGACGACATCGCAATCGTGCGGCTCGAGCAGCTCTATCCCTTCCCGCACGACCAGTTCAAGATCGAGATCGATCGCTACAAGGATGCAAAGGAAATCGTCTGGTGCCAGGAGGAGCCCGGCAACCAGGGCGCGTGGCACCGGATACAGCACTATCTGCAGCGCCAGATGCTGCCCCATCAGAAGTTGTCCTACGCACTGCGGCCGTCATCTTCCACGCCCGCGGGCGGATATCTGGCATTGCATAACCAACGGCAAAAAGCGGTAGTGGACGCTGCCCTGTCCCACGGCGTTTAAACAATCACGGCGTCTGAAAAATGCATTCGAGCGGATACGCTGAACCAACAAGGAATGAGCCATGTTAGTCGAGGTAAAGGTCCCGGCACTGTCTGAATCGGTCGCCGAGGCCACATTGCTGTCGTGGCACAAGAAGCAGGGTGAATTCGTCAAGCGCGACGAAAACCTGATCGATATCGAGACCGACAAGGTCGTGCTGGAACTGCCGGCGCCGGCGTCGGGCGTGTTGAGCAAAGTCATCAAGGGCGACGGCGGTACGGTCGCCAGCAACGAGGTGATCGCGACCATCGATACCGATGCAAAGGCTCCGGCCGGTGCAGCGGCGACGGCTGCTGCCGCGAGTCCGCCCAAGGCCGCGGATGCGCCCGCAGCGAAGGCTGAGCCGCCGGCGGTCATGCCCTCGGCGAAGAAAATCGCCGCCGACAACACTCTCGACACTTCGCAGGTCAGCGGCACCGGCCGCGGCGGCCGCGTCACCAAGGAAGACGTGACGAACCAGTTGCAGGCGCCGGCCCCCGCGGCGAAACCTCCGGCGCCTCTGCCATCGCCGGTGAATATCGATCGCGTGCTGGGTGATCGACCTGAGCAGCGCGTGGCCATGTCGCGCCTGCGCCAGCGCGTCGCCCAGAGGCTGGTGGAATCGCAATCCACCGCTGCGATCCTGACTACGTTCAACGAAATCAACATGCAGCCGGTCATGGACCTGCGCAATCGCCACAAGGATAAGTTCGAGAAGGAGCACGGTGTCAAGCTCGGCTTCATGTCCTTTTTTGTAAAGGCGGCCGTCCACGCGCTGAAGAAGTTCCCCGTGGTGAACGCCTCGGTGGATGGCACCGATATCGTCTATCACGGCTATTTCGACGTGGGCATCGCAGTAGGCAGTCCGCGCGGACTGGTGGTGCCCATCCTGCGCAACTGCGATCAGCTTTCCTTTGCCGATGTCGAGAAACAGATTTCCGATTTCGGCAAACGAGCCCAGGACGGCAAGCTCACCATCGAGGAGCTCACGGGCGGCACCTTCTCGATTTCCAACGGCGGCGTGTTCGGCTCCATGTTGTCGACCCCCATCATCAATCCGCCCCAAAGCGCAATCCTGGGCGTGCATGCGACCAAAGACCGTCCGGTTGTGGAGAACGGACAGATCGTCATCCGCCCGATGAATTATCTCGCACTGTCCTACGATCACCGCATCATCGACGGCCGCGAGGCGGTGCTTTTCCTTGTGGCCGTCAAGGAGGCGCTCGAAGATCCGGCGCGCTTGCTGCTGGAACTCTGACAAATTCTCACCGCAAAGGCGCAAAGTCGCAAAGAAGAGCACGCAAAGGAAAGCGAAATCGATCAGAAAGTCACCATCGTGTGTCGGAGAACATTGAGCCGCGATGCGATATCTGTCTCTTATCAATTCCTCCTTTGCGTTTCCTTCGCGCCTTTGCGCCTTTGCGGTTCACGGAGCTAATGTGCAATCATGGCTAAGACCTTTGATGTTGCAGTGATCGGAGCCGGGCCCGGCGGTTACACGGCTGCCATACGCGCGGCGCAGCTCGGGTTGAATACGGTTTGCATCGACGACTGGAAAAGCGCCAAGGGCAAAGCGAGTCTAGGCGGAACCTGCCTGAACGTCGGCTGCATTCCTTCCAAGGCACTGCTCGAATCATCGGAAAACTACGAGCGCGCACTGCACAAGTTCAGCGAGCATGGAATCGCCGTGAAGGAAGTCGCCATCGACGTGGCGAAGATGATGGCGCGCAAGGACAAGATCGTCGATACCTTCACCGGTGGCATCGGGCTGCTGTTTCGCAAGAACAAGGTTGCGTCGATGCACGGCCGTGGACGTTTTACCGGCAGGGCGGGCGCCTATCAGATCGAAGTCAGGGACGGCGACAACGCCGAAACAATCGAAGCAAAACACGTGATCATCGCCACCGGTTCGAGCCCGCGGCAGTTGCCGTTTGCTCCGGTGGACGACGATCGCATCGTGGACAACGTAGGTGCATTGTCGCTGCCCGACATTCCGAAGCGCCTGGGTGTGATCGGCGCCGGTGTCATCGGCCTGGAAATGGGCAGCGTGTGGAAGCGGCTGGGTTCCGAGGTGATGGTGCTCGAGGCATTGCCGGCATTCCTGCAAGCCGCCGACGACCAGGTGGCCAAGGAAGCGTTTCGGGTTTTCACCAAGGTGGTGGGGCTGGACATCCGGCTCGGCGTGAAGATCAATGGCGTCCAGAATTCCAGGAAATCGTTGACGGTGGACTTCACCGACCCCGTCGGCGAGCAGAAGGCGGAATTCGACAGGCTGATCGTGGCCGTTGGGCGTGTCCCGAATTCGGCAAACCTCGGTGCGGACGCGGTCGGGCTCAAAATCGACGGACGCGGCTTCGTTGAAGTGGACGCGCATTGCCGCACCGGCCTGCCGGGCGTCTACGCGATCGGTGACGTGGTGCGCGGACCGATGCTCGCTCATAAATCATCGGAAGAGGGCGTCGCGGTGGCCGAAATGATCGCGGGGCAGTCGGGGCACATCAATCTGGATGCTGTTCCCTGGGTCATCTATACGTCGCCGGAAATCGCCTGGGTCGGCAAGACCGAACAGGAGTTGAAGGCGAAAGGTATCGAGTATCGTGCCGGACAGTTTCCGTTCATCGTCAACGGCCGCGCACGAGCGATCGGCGAGACCGCCGGATTCGTGAAAATGCTGGCGGACGCAAAAACCGACCGCATCCTCGGCGTACACATGATTGGACCCTATGCGTCCGAACTGATATCCGAAGCCGTCGTGGCGATGGAATTCGGAGCGGCGGCCGAAGACATCGCACGTATCGTGCACGCCCATCCGACTCTGGCGGAAGCCTTGCACGAAGCGGCGCTCGCCGTGGATAAGCGCACGATCAATCTCTGATGGGCCAGCCGGCACAGGCGAACGATCCACAGTCCTTCGCCGACCACGCCCAGCAGGCAGCGCGGTCGCATGGTTTCTCTCTCGATTCGGCCCAGCTTCGGGTGCTCGGACATTTCCAGCGGCTGCATGACGAACTGACCGAGTCAGAGCAGGCGGGAAACTCGCTGCTGCGCGTATTTCTGCGCCAGCGGCCGGTCCGCGGTCTTTATCTCCGGGGTGGCGTGGGCCGGGGGAAAAGCTTCCTGATGGATGCGTTCTTCGACTCGGTTCCGATCGAGCGCAAGAGCCGGGTGCATTTCCACCGTTTCATGCAGGACATCCATCATCGACTGCGCGATTTGCAGGGGGAAGAAAATCCGCTGCTGCATATCGCCCGCGATATCTCGCAGCAGCTTCGCCTGCTGTGCCTCGATGAATTCCACGTAACCGACATCGGCGATGCAATGCTGATGCGCAATCTGCTGCAGGGATTGTTCGATCAGGGCCTGGTGCTGGTAACGACCTCCAATCAGAAACCGGACGATCTGTATCGCAATGGGTTGCAGCGCGCCCAGTTCCTGCCCGCGATCGATCTGATCAAAGAGCACCTCGAAACCTTGCACGTCGACGGCGGCGTGGACTATCGCCTGCGCGTGCTGGAGAAAGGCGGGGTTTTCCATTTTCCCGCCGACGCGAGGGCCGCCATGGCCATGGCAAATACTTTCGAGGCCATCGCCGGCGGACCGGGGGAGCGCGACGTCGAGTTGGAAATCGAAGGCCGTGCCATCCGGGCGCTACGGACCGGCCCGGGCGTGGCGTGGTTCCGCTTCGGGGAGTTGTGCAGCGGACCGCGCGGCCAGGCCGACTACATCGAACTCGCCCGCCGTTACCACACCGTGTTGATCTCCGAAGTGCGGCGCCTTGGACCGGGCGAGGCGGATCGACGGCGGCGCTTTACCTGGCTGATAGACGAATTTTATGATCGCCGCGTCAAGCTGATTCTTTCTGCCGAAGTGCATTTGACGGAGTTGCTGCAGGTGGCCGCCAGCGAGGTGGAAGCAGAACGCGCCACCAGCCGGCTTGTGGAAATGCAGACCCGCCAGTATCTGAGCGAAGCCCATCTCGCTTAATATCCAACAAACGATTGCCCGGAGGATAAACGGAAATGACGTCACTGAAGGCCTACCGGATTTTCAACGAAGACGGCAAGGTGACAAGCCGCTACGTCGACATGCAACTCGGCGAACTGGATGCGGGCGATGTCGTGATCAAGGTCGCGTATTCGAGCGTTAACTTCAAGGATGCCCTGGCTGCGACCGGTGCGGGCAGGATCATTCGTCGTTTTCCCTGCGTCGGCGGCATCGATCTTTCGGGTACGGTTACGGAGTCGAGCGATGCGCGATTCAAGAAAGGCGATGCAGTCATTGCCACAAGCTACGACATAGGGGTCGCGCACGATGGCGGCTACGCGCAATACGCGCGCATCCCCGCCGACTGGGTCGTACCCCTGCAGAAAGGCCTGGACTTGTTCGAATCGATGGCGCTCGGTACCGCCGGCTTCACGGCGGCGCTGGCTGTCGAACGCATGGAGCACGATGGCCTGAAGCCCGGGAACGGACCCGTCATCGTGACCGGGGCGACCGGGGGCGTTGGCAGCGTCGCCGTCGACATCCTCGCCGGCGCGGGGTATCACGTCGTGGCCCTGACCGGCAAGGAGAACGCAACCGATTACCTCAAAGGCCTGGGCGCGAAGGGGGTCATGCTGCGCGGGAGTCTCGACCTCGCCAAAATAAAACCGCTCGACAGGGCGACCTGGGCCGGCGCGGTCGACAATCTTGGCGGCGAAGTCCTTTCATGGCTTGCCAGTACCATGCAGATCGGTGGCACGCTCGCGAGCATTGGCCTGGCGGCAAGCCACAACGTCAACACAACCGTGATGCCATTCATCCTGCGCGGGGTCAGCCTGTTGGGTGTGGATTCGGTCAATGCGCCGATGCCGTTGCGCGAGAAAGTCTGGAGGCGACTGGGGAGCGATCTGAAACCGCGAATGCTCAACAGCATCGTGACCACGGTCGACTTTGCCGATCTGCCAGGCGTGTTCGAAAAAGTCATGAACGCAAAAATGCGCGGCCGTGCGGCCGTCAAGATCGCCTGAAAGGGCGGCACAAGGGAGGAAACCCATGGCACAGTGTTACGCCGAATTTCATCGCCGCTCGATAGAAGACCGCGAAGGATTCTGGCGGGAGCAGGCGATGCTGATCGACTGGGAACGGCCGTTTGATCGCGTGCTCGACTACAGCCGCCCCCCGTTCGCCCGATGGTTCGTCGGCGGGCTTACCAACCTCTGCCATAACGCCGTCGACCGGCATCTCGCAGTGCGCGGCGACCAGAAAGCCCTTATCTGGATATCGACGGAGCTCGACAAGACCGACTCGTTCACCTTCCGGCAGCTTCATGACAAGGTAAACCGTGTCGCCGCGATGATGCAGGCTCTGGGCCTGAAGCGCGGCGACAGGGTGATCATCTACATGCCGAATATGCCGGAAGCGGTGTTCGCGATTCTCGCCTGTGCGCGCCTGGGTGCAGTGCACTCCGTGGTTTTTGGCGGCTTTGCCGCAGCCAGCCTCGCGGCACGCATCGACGACGCGCGCCCGGCGTTGATGGTCACGGCGGATGGCGGCAGCCGCATGGGCAAGGTGATTCCGTACAAGCCGCTGGTGGACGAATCCATCCGACTTTCGAAGCACCCGCCGGCCAAGGTCCTGATCTATCACCGTGGTCTCGATCCGCACATGCAGACAGTCCCGGGAAGGGATGTCGATTGGGCCGAACTTGCCCGCGCGCACGAGCGTGCCGTGGTCCCCTGCACCTGGCTCGAATCCTCCGAACCGTCGTACATTCTTTACACCTCGGGTACCACCGGCAAGCCGAAGGGGGTCCAGCGCGACGTCGGCGGACATGCAGTCGCAATGGCCGCATCGATGAAATACATCTACTGCGGTGCCGCGGGCGAAACCATCTTCACCACGTCCGATATTGGCTGGGCAGTGGGGCACTCGTACATCATCTATGCGCCTCTGATTGCGGGTGTCACCTCGATTCTTTACGAGGGTGTGCCGATACGGCCTGATGCCGGGGTGTGGTGGAAGATCGTGCAGGACCACAGGGTCAATGTCATGTTTTCCGCGCCGACTGCGGTCCGCGTGCTGAAGAAGCATGATCCGGCGTTTCTGAAAAAATACGACCTGTCGTCTCTGAGGCATTTGTTCCTCGCCGGCGAGCCGCTGGATGAACCGACGCATGCGTGGATCTCAGAGGGACTCGGCAAACCGGTGATCGATCATTACTGGCAGACCGAGACCGGCTGGCCCGTCCTGACCGCGCTACCTGGCGTGGAGGAGACGCCGATCAAATTCGGCAGCCCTTCGTTCCCGGCCTACGGCTATGACTTGAAGTTGCTTCGCGAGACGGATGCAAGCGAGGCCGGCGCCGACGAAAAGGCCGTGGTGGTGATCGAGCCGCCGCTTCCGCCGGGTTGCATGACCACCATCTGGGGTGACGACGAACGTTTCGTGAAGACCTATTTCTCCACGTTCTCGAAGAAACTGGTCTACTCGACTTTCGACTGGGGAATTCGCGACAGGGACGGCTATTACTTCATCCTCGGCCGCACCGACGATGTGATCAATGTAGCCGGCCACCGCCTCGGCACCCGGGAAATCGAGGAAGCGGTGCAGGCCCACGCAAACATTGCCGAAGTCGCTGTCGTGGGTGTCAACGACGCGCTGAAAGGGCAGATACCTCTCGCGTTCGCCGTAGTCAAGGATGCGGGGAAAATCTCCACACCGGAACTGCGTGCCGCGCAGGAAAAAGAGGTGATGGCCACCGTGGACTCGCAATTGGGAGCCATTGCCAGACCGGCGCGGGTGCATTTCGTCAACCTGCTGCCGAAAACGCGTTCCGGTAAATTGCTCCGCCGCAGCATCCAGGCGCTGGCCGAAGGACGTGACCCGGGGGATCTTACGACGCTGGAAGATCCCGGCGCGCTGGAGCAGATACGCGCAGCTTTGATGCCGCGCTCATAGCTGGGTGAGGCTTGAAAAAAACGGGGCGGCAAGTGCCGCCCCGTTTTCGTTCGGTGGATTGTCGACCTACTGCGTTCTCGGATCGTCGTCGGGGTTGATGTACTCGATGGGTTTCTCGAGCGGCCCCGTTCCCATTTCCTGGATGAACACTTCGGTGCGAGCCCAGGAATAGTGCGGCACACCCGCCTTGGTGATGTAGAACGCGCCGGCCTGGAATTCCTTCATGACCATCGGATTGTATCGTTCGCCGATGCCGGACCAATAGGTTCCCTTCAGTACGGTGACCGTACGTTCGTCCGGATGTTTATGCGGCGGCAGTTTGTATCCGGAGGGCATCTTTGCGCGGAAGATGTAGGGACCCGGCTGCGATGGATTGCCGTAGAGCAGCACCATTTGCATGCCGTAAGGCACCGCTTTGTTGGGCACCCATTTGATGTTTTCCGGATCGGCCGTCACGAAGTTGCCATTCATCAACACCGTCATGCCGTCGTTTTCCCCCTCGCCGTAAGCGACAGGCAGCGCCAGCAATCCCAGGGACAGGCCTGTGACCAGCGCGAGCTTCTTGATCGAGACTTCCATCCAGCTTCTCCTCTCGTTCTTGATCTGTTGGTTGTTTCCCGCGCGAAATGGTATCACCTTATTGAGGCGGGGTAGGGGCGGAGGACGCGTGGGTGAACGAGCTGATGGCGCTGGATTGTGCTTCGCGACCGCGAAAAAAAGCCTCATGTCCAGGCCGGTTTTTCTTTGTGGTGGAGAAGCGCTCCGCATTAACGTACGGCAACCGATTGATCGACAAGAAGATGGCCGGGCTGTGATTGGCCTACCAACTAACCTACCTACGTTTCTGGCTCTAAGGAATATCTTTGGGCTGGCGGGGTTGGGGAGGAAATGACCGGGGAGGGAAGGATGTCCAGCGGAATAGCGCCCACCTCAGCGCGGTTAGTAGTTTGTGTAGACTTGGTTTCCTATGCCGCGTAGAGCAATTGACCCGAACGTCTTGCTTTTGAATTTGTTGTTGTAGATTGAGTTGCTGCTGTTGAAAGAGCAACGGTTGGAAATCCCGGTGTCGTTGCAGATCATCTCGATTCGCTTGATCACACAATTTACTAGGGCTGCCAGAAGAGCGGCTTTCATTGTGCTGCCTCCCTTGAAGAAAGGGAGTGCTCAAAGGTATATGATCGGGTTTGTCGATCCCGAGTTTCTGTAAGACAAACACTGATCCCTCCAAGGCGAAAGTCACATAGAATTTACGTTGCAGGCCGTCAAGCAAGAGCACAACAACATAGACTCTTGAGGTTGTATGAGGAAAAGAAGAATAAGGGGACCTTTTCTTCGCTATGACAAACGCTGGCATCTGCAGGCGTTTGTCCTCATTCCAATGATCGTGGCCTTGTCGGCGCCAGAGGCTTACGCAGCCGAATCATCTCCTGAAAACCTCGCCGATCTCAGTCTCGAAGAGCTAGGAAATATCGACGTCATGTCGGTATCCAAGAAATCCGAGCGCCTGCTGGATGCTCCGGCATCGATTTTTGTCATCACCGCGGAAGACATCCGGCGATCGGGCGCGACCAGTCTCCCGGAAGCGCTGCGCATCGCTCCCAACCTCGAAGTCAATCGCGTGAACTCCAGCAGTTACGCGATCAGCGCACGCGGTTTCAACAATTCGATCGGCAACAAGCTGCTCGTGCTGATCGACGGGCGTGCGGTGTACACACCCCTGTTCTCCGGCGTGTTCTGGGACACACCAGACGTATTCCTGCAGGATGTCGAGCGCATCGAGGTGATCAGCGGACCAGGCGCAACGTTATGGGGTACGAACGCGGTGAACGGAGTCATCAACGTCATCACCCGTCGTGCTGCGGATACGCAGGGCGCAACGGCATTCGTCGGGTCCGGCAACCTCGAAGGTGGTTTCGGAGCGCGGTACGGAGCCCGGCTTGGTACCGACGGCTCGTTCCGCATCTACGGGAAGTCCTTCGACCGCGGCGATACGACGCGCGAAAACGGGACGACCGCGGGCGACAGTTGGAGCAAAGGCCAGGTCGGCTTCCGCGCCGACTGGGGGGCCGCCGCCAACGGATTCACGCTCCAGGGGGATACATATACCGGCACCCTCGATCAGCCCATCGCGGCGGACACCAACATATCCGGTGGGAATCTGCTCGCGCGCTGGGATCGCGACCTCCCCGGCGGGGGCCATTTCCAGCTGCAGGGCTATTTCGACAACACGGTGCGCGAAATCGGCGGGTCGATCGCCGAGCACCTCAACATAGCCGACGTCCAGTTCCAGCACAGCCTGCAGCAAATGGGCAGGCACGCGATCATCTGGGGAGGCGGCTACCGCGCCGCGCGCGACCGTATCGACAATACCGCGGTGATTGCATTTCTTCCTGCCGATAGCAATCTCGACTGGGTGGACCTGTTTGCCCAGGACGAGATTGCGCTTATAGGCGACAAGCTGAAACTCACCGGCGGGGCCAAGATCGAGCGCAATCCATACACCGGCGTCGAGTTCCTGCCTTCGGTCAGGCTGGCGTGGAAACCGACTCCGCAGCAACTCGTGTGGAGCGCGTATTCGCGCGCGTTGCGTACGCCTTCCCGCCTCGATCGTGAGTTGTTTTCGCCCGCCAATCCGCCGTTCGTGCTCGCAGGCGGTCCGGATTTCCGGTCCGAGGTCGCCGATGTCTACGAGCTGGGCTACAAGGCTCAGCCTACGTCCCGAATCTCGTACTCGGTCACCGTGTTTCACCACATCTACGATCACCTACGCAGCTTCGAGCCGACCGGCACTGGCACCTTCGTCCTCAGCAACAAGATGGAGGGAACAGAAACCGGAATCGAGGCGTGGGGCACGGTGCAGATGACCCCGGGCTGGCGCCTTAGCGCTGGGGGCTTCATGCTGCACCAGGAACTGCGGCTCAAACCCGGCAGCACGGACCCAACTGGCGTCAGCGCAGCGGGCAATGACCCGGATTATCAATGGATCCTGCGCTCGTCGCTCGACTTGCCCGGTCATACCACGCTCGACGTCAGCATTCGCCACGTCGCAGAGCTTCCCAACCCCGTTGTTCCCGCCTACACGGCAACGGACATGCGCCTTGGATGGCAGCCACGGCGAGATTTCGAATTGTCGCTGATCTTGCAGAACCTCTTCGACCCCGAACACCCCGAGTTCGGCACGCCGGGCACTCGCAGCGAGTTGGACCGAGGCGTTTACGCCCAAATCCTATGGCGCTTCTGATCGACGTCGCAAGGAACAGCAGCATCCGTAGAGTGGCGCCTCGCGCCTTCCGCACGAGCACCTGGAATCTCATCGGGGGCGCGGCGCTCCTGCTGCTGGGCGTTCTCTGCATAGTGACTTCCGCAGTCGCGGTCGACGAGAGCCCGCAGGTTCTCGAGCAACGGGTCAAGGCGGCCTTCCTGTTCAAGTTCGGCGGTTACGTCGAATGGCCGGACAGTGCGTTCCCCAGCAAGGACACGCCGCTGGTCATCGGCGTGGCGGGCGCCGACGTCCTGGCAGAAGAGTTGTCACAAGTGGTCGCGGGACGAACGATGAACGGCAGGCCGGTATCGGTACGCCGGGTGCGCGGCGGCGAGCCGTTGTCCAGCGTCCACGTCCTGTTCGTCGGCCGTCCGGAAATGGGACGCCTCACGGACCTGGCGGCGCAGGCACGTCCGATACTGACCGTGACCGATACGGAAAAAGGCCTTGCCCTAGGCAGCATCATCAACTTCGTCGTGGCCGATAACCGGGTGCGCTTCGAGGTGTCGCTGGATGCGGCCAAGCGCAGCGGCCTCAGGATCGGCGCGCCGTTGCTTTCGGTCGCCATGCGGGTACAGGAGTAGGGCATTATGGCGTTCCAGTTCGGCTTGCGTTCAGTGCGCCACAAACTTCTTGCGGGCGTATTGCTGACCAGCCTGGCAGCACTGCTCGTCACCGGCATCGCAATGCTGATCTACGACCTGCGCAGCTACTACGCCACGCAGGTCAGCGACCTCACCGCGCAGGCGGACATCATCGGTCGCGCCAGCGCAGCCGCCCTGCAGTTCGACGATCGTAAGTTCGCCGGAAACAACCTCGCCCTGCTCAAGGTGCGGCCCAAGATCGAGGCCGCGGCCATCTACAACGCCAAGGGCGGCCTGTTCGCCAGCTATACCAGAGAAGACCTGCCGCGCGCGGACCTTCCCGCCCTACCGGAGACCGACGGGGTTCGCGTCAAGAGCGAAACTCTCGAACTGTACCGGCGCGTGATCGAAAACGGCGAAATCCTGGGCACCGTGTACCTGCGGACCCACTATGAATTCTATGAGAGGCTGTGGAATTATCTCGGGATCGTGTTTGGCGTAAGCGCCCTGGCGCTGGCCGTGTCGCTGCTGTTGTCCTCGTGGCTGCAGGCAAGCGTCACGCGGCCGATTCTCGACGTGACCGGCGTGGCACGCCGCGTCGTCGACAACCGTGACTTCACGTTGCGCGCCAAAAAGACCACCGAAGACGAAATCGGATACCTGGTGGATGCCTTCAACGATATGCTGACGGAGATCGGGCGCCAGACGAAGGCGCTGGAAACGTCCAACCAGGCACTGGAGCGCCAGATTGCCGAACGTTTCGAGGCACAACGCGCATTGAGCGACAGTGAAAGGCGCAACCGCACCCTCGTTGACGCAATGACTTCGCTGGTCTGGACTGCGAATGACGAGAGGGCGTTCACGGCTGCGCAACCGGCATGGGCCGCATATACCGGGCAGAGCGCGGAGGACTATCGCGGAACCGGCTGGCGCCGCATGTTTTACGCCGACGATCGCGAGGCGATCGAAAAGCAATGGACCGAAGCGGTAACCACCGGTAGTCCGATCGAGAGCGAGGCGCGCTTGTGGCACGCACTGTCCTCGAGCTACCGTTTTGTGAGTCTGCGCGCGGCACCTGTGCTCGATGAGGGGAACCGGATCCGCGAGTGGATCGGAACGATCACCGACATAGACGACCGCAAGCGTGCCGAGGAAGAGATCCGCAGGCTCAACGCAGACCTCGAAGAGCGCGTGCGCAGGCGAACCACGGAGCTCGAAGCCACCAACAAGGAACTCGAAAGTTTCTCATATTCGGTATCGCACGACCTGCGTGCTCCTTTGCGCGCGATCGACGGCTATTCCCGAATGGTCGAAGAGGACTACGGGGATAGCTTCGATAGCGAAGGCAAGCGGATGCTCGGCATTGTCCGCGAAGAGGCCGTCAAGATGGGACGTCTGATCGACGATCTTCTTGCATTCTCGAAACTCAGCAGGAAAGCGATTGACGAAACAGCAAGCATCGACATGACCGCTCTCGCCAAGACAGTGGCGCAGGAATTGTTGCGTGACCAGGACACGGATCGGGTGCGGCTCGATGTATGGCCACTGCCGCCGGCCAAGGGAGACGGCGCGCTTTTCCGACAGGTATGGGTTAACCTGCTCAGCAACGCCCTCAAGTACAGCAGTTCCCGGCCGCATGCCGAGATTCTCGTGACTGGCGAAGTTTCGAATGGCGAAGCGGTATACCGTGTCCAGGATAACGGCGTGGGCTTCGACATGAAATACGCGGGGAAGCTCTTTGGCGTTTTCCAGCGTCTGCACAAGACGGAGGAATGCGAAGGCACGGGCGTGGGCCTGGCGATCGTCCATCGGGTGGTTACCCGCCATGGCGGCAGCGTGCGCGCGGACGGCAGGCTTGGCGAGGGTGCGACTTTCTATTTCACATTACCGGTGAAACCTGACAATGGTTAACTACAATCAAGTCGAAATTCTCCTGGCGGAAGACAATCCGCGTGACGCGGAAATGACGATGCGCGCATTGCGCAAGATCAACTTCATCAACAAGGTCCATTGGGTCAAAGACGGCGAGGAAGCGATGAGCTATCTTCTGCGCACCGGCGAATATGCCGATCGCGCCGCCTCCGATGCGCCGAAGCTGGTTCTGCTGGACATCAAGATGCCCAGAATGGACGGCATCGAAGTGCTTCGGCGAATCAAATCCGACAAACTTCTGCAAGGCATACCGGTAGTGGTCATGACATCTTCAAATGAAGAACGTGATGTCTTCGAACGTTACCGGCTTGGCGTCAATAGCTACATCGTCAAACCTGTCGAGTTCGCATCATTTGTCGAGACGGTCGCAAAAGTAGGTCTTTACTGGATACTGACCAACCGCGCGCCTCAAGTGACGGGAGACGAAAACTTGGCATGAGTAACGTGATCAAGGTTCTCGTCGTCGAAGATGTTCGCACCGACGTGGAACTCGAAATCCGTAAGTTGCGTCGCGTCGGTGGCTTGAGGTTTTTCACCGACTAAGGAAACTCGCCATTTCGTCGAACGCAACCGGGCGGCTCAGGAGAAAACCCTGCATCTCGTCGCACTTGAGCAACCTGAGCAGATGCAACTGTTCCTCGGTCTCGACCCCTTCCGCCACGACTTTGAG
>JACQAP010000001.1 GCA_016194905.1 Betaproteobacteria bacterium | reverse complement strand
CCCGCACCAAAGAAAGAAAGGGTGCGGGTTTTTTTATTCGTCCGCGTCCCTTCGCTGGCATGATCCAGATCAGGTTCCACGGGTTGCTTCAGCCTTACTACGCCGAAGCTCTCAGTCCCTTTCGGGACACCCCTGGCGGAATTAACGGCTTGATTCTAATGCGCCATGAGGCGCCTTGTCAAGGCGGCTTTCTGTCGCTGAACATCCCTCCTTCTCCATGCCGCAAGAGACCACCAACGCTATCCTCTCGATTTGTATAGAAATAATCGATGCTGAATCCCCTCCACCGTCGGCGTATACTATTGTCGTTTTAAGGAACAACGCATCCCAATGTTGAAACACACCCTACTTATTGCGTGTTCGATGCTGACTGCCGCCGGCTGCGCTTCAGCCCCGGAAATCTACCACCCGACCGCACGCTATTACGTCGGGAAGCAACTGCCGATCGACGATGGGTCTCCCCAGATCGAAACGGGCAAACCCAATCTCATCATTGACGGCCTGAACCATTACCTGATCAGCCTGCCCACCAAGCTTCTGCTCCTGAACTGGCAGGCGCTCGACCACAAATTTCCCGACCACAGTCGCGCGCTGCTTGAGAAGTATCTTGAGATGAACCAGCTCCGGTCGGTGAAAATCCGGCACAACGAGTACGCTCCGATCGGCGAGTGGAAACGATTGGTGCATAACAAGGAGATCGGCGCCGGGTACAGATACACGCTTGGGCTGCTCTCGTGGCTCAAGTACACGCTGCTGCCCGATCGGCTGTTCGCCGGCCTGCCCCTGCCGATCATCGGAGGCGGCGACCATTTCAATCCGTTCACCAACACGATCAACGTCTACTCCGGCGACGTGACCATTCTGCTCCACGAGGCGGGCCACTCCAAGGATTATACGGAGCACGAATGGAAGGGCACCTCGTTCGCGCTTCCCCGGTTGATTCCCGGAATCGACCTCCTCCAGGAGGCGGCGGCATCATCAGACGCCATTCAGTTTCTGCAATGCATTCGTGATGAAGAGGATGAGCTCCGGGCCTACTACACCCTCATTCCCGCCTACTTCACCTATATCGGCGGCTATGCGCCCGGCGGCCTGATCGTCTATCTGCCGATTGTGGCCACCGGCCACGTCACCGGGCGGGTGCAGAGCTATGTCCGCGCCCGAGCCATCCGGGAAGAGGATGCGGCTCCATCCGGCACGAGCCGGCGTGACTTCCTCCCCGACTTCTGCGTGCCGTTTACCGCCCCAGCCCCAAAACACATGACGGCCGAATCACCGGAAACACCTGATCAGGTTACATCCACCACATCGAAGGAATGAGAGGAGATACCATGCGCAAGAACGCGATCCTGTCGACATTCAGTCTGGCCATCATGGCCCTGAGCATGACGGCTTGCACCCATGCCCTTGAGGTCAAGAACCTTGACCTCTATGCCGCATCGGTGCACCTCGTACAAATTGAGCCGCCCGTGAAGGTCGCCGTCCTGCCGTACGAAGGCAGTCCCGACGGACAGTTTTACTTCAATACACTGGTCGAACGGTTGAGCCGGCGGCCCGGAATCGCCAAACTTCAAACGGACTACATCGTCAACCAGCCAAACGAGTTCAACCCCGATGTCATTCTCTCGATCAATCCCACCGTGAAGTATCGCAGCTCCGGCTGGAACTTCCTGATCAACTTCCCTGGGTTCATCATCTTCACGCCCGCATGGAACGGCTATGTCTATCACGCCGACATCATGACTGACATCAGCATCAATGACAAAAACGGGACCGAGCTCTCCAGCACGAAGATTCCGATCAGCTACAGCATCCGTGAAGCCGAGATGGACCGAACGATCTGGACCGGACTCACCTGGCTGGAAGTGGGCATCCTGGCATTTGGCGGGGGCATTTACAACGCCAATGTGTTCGATCGCGACATCATCGGCACGCTCGAATATTACGTGCGTGATAATTACGCCACGTTTATTTCGAATGAGATGCAGCCAAAGATCCGGGCCGCTCAGAACGTCCTGCGCGCACGAGGGAGCACGAGCGAGAGCGGTCAGGCGGAAAAGTCTTCCAGTCCCTCTACGGAATCCAGCCCACCGCCATCGACAAACGCCAGTTCTTCCACCCCTCCCACAACTTCCGAAGAGGCAAAATCTCCCGCCCCTTAGAGAACTCCAACAAACATCGGGGAGCTCTTATGGCGGCCAAAAGAATGTCTCATTCACGTCGCTGAACGACCCGCCGGGGCTGGGGCCGCCGTCGAGCACATACACCCGCTCCCCCACCACCGCCGCGCCCAGACCGTGGCGGCTGGTCGGCATCGGGGCCAGCGTTGTCCATTGGTCTGCGGCTGGATCGTAGGCCTCGTTCTCATGAAAGGTGCCGGCCGGCGCTTCCCCACCGAAGACCAGCATCCGGCCACGCAGGACCGCCGTGGCCACACCGCTGCGGGGCGTGGGCAACGGCTTGCCGGTTCGCCAGCTGTCGGTCTTCAAGTCGAAGAGTTCGGTCGTTGCCAGATTATCGGCATAGGAGGAATGTAAACGACCTCCGGCAGTGATCAGCAGTTCGCCGATGACAGCCGCCCCCAGATGATCCCGCGGCGTGGGTAACGGCGGAAGTGCACTCCAGCGATCGGTGGCGGGATCATAGACTTCCAACGCACCGCTGTTCTGCTTATCCTCCCCCATCCCGCCGACCGCGTAGAGCAAACCATCCCGCACTGCCACGGCCAACCCACCCCGCCTGGTCGGCATCGACGCCCTCGACCGCCAGCGATCCAAGACCGGATCATACTCATAGACGGTATTGACGGGCGTCCAGGAGAAGGTGCCGCTGAAACCGCCGATGACATAGAGTTTG